>NZ_CALAYQ010000080.1:0-79982 GCF_937894855.1 uncultured Zoogloea sp. | reverse complement strand
CCTCCTCCGCCCTGCAAGTTGTCGGATTAACTCGGCGGAATCACAATTATAACTTTGCGCCCCCGGCCGTCAATTAAGCCGATTCCCTACACTCCCGTCCCGCACTGCCGATGGCGTCGCTGATCTTCTCCTTCCTCGCCGGCCTGCCCCTGGGCACGCTGCAAAAACTGGGCGTTTTCGCCGGCTGGCTGACCTACGCCCTGTCGCCCAGCTATCGTCGGCGCCTGCGCGCCAACCTCGAACACGCCCTGGGCAAGGCCGACGCCGACCGGGTGTGGCGCCGCGCCGTGGGCGAAACCGGCAAGCAGGCGCTGGAGCTGCCGTGGATGCTGCTGCGCCCGCAGGCCGAGCTGGTGGCCAAGGTTGTCCGGGTGAGCGGCTGGGAGCACGTCGAGGCCGCCGAGGCCCGCAGCGGCGGCATCCTGTTCATCACCCCGCACCTGGGCTGTTTCGAGATCACCGCCCAATACTTCTCGACCCACCGGCCGATCACCGTGCTCTACCGGGCGCCCAAGAAGGCCGTGCTGCAGCCGGTCATCAACGCCGGGCGCAGCCGCGGCAACATGCATCTCGCGCCGGCCGACGTGGGCGGCGTGCGCCGGCTCATCAAGGCCCTGCGCGCCCGCGAAGCCGTGGGCATGCTGCCCGACCAGGTGCCCGGCGCCGGCGAAGGCGCATGGCTGCCCTTCTTCGGCCGCCCGGCCTACACCATGACGCTGGCCGCGCGGATGTCGGAGGTGGCCGGCGTGTCCACGATCTTCGCCTGGGCCGAGCGCCTGCCCGGCGGCGAGGGCTTCCACCTGCACCTGCGCCCGCCGCTCACGCCCCTCGAAGGCGACACCGAAACCCGCGCCGCCGCCATCAACCGCGAGATGGAAGCCCAGATCCGCGAGAATCCCGCCCAATACCTGTGGGGCTACAACCGCTACAAGCGCCCGAAAGACGGCGCGCCGGCCCCCACCTCCACGCCTGCTCCAAACCAACCATGAGTCGAATCCTCGTCGCCCTGCTGTGGCTGATCCACTGGCTGCCGCTGTCGGTCCAGGCCCCCATCGGCCGCGGCCTGGGCAAGCTGCTCTACTGGGTGATCCCGGCCCGCCGCAAGGTCACCCTCACCAACCTGCGGCTGTGCTTTCCCGAGCTTTCCGAAGCCGAGCGCAAGGCGCTGGCCCAGGAACACTTCGCCCTAGCCGGGCGCAGCATGATCGAGCGCGGGCTGGCCTGGTTCGCCCCCGAGGCCCGCCTGCGCAGGCTGATCCGCATCGACGGCGAAGATCGGCTGAAGAAACTGGTGGAAGCCCGCCAGCCGGTGATCCTGCTCACGCCCCACTTCCTGGGGCTGGATCTGGGCGGCACGCGGATGGCGATGTCCTTCGACTGCGTGAGCATCTACGCCCGCCAGAAAGACCCGGTGATCGACCACTGGCTGTACCACGGCCGCAGCCGCTTCGGCAGCCAGGTGCTGCTGCGCCGGGACGAGAGCGTGCGGGCGTCGATCAAGGCGATGAAGGAGATCCGGCCGTTCTACTACCTGCCGGACATGGACAACGGGCCGCACGAATCCATCTTCGTGCCGTTCTTCGGCGTGCCGGCGGCAACCCTGTCGGCCCTGCCGCGCCTCACCAAGCTGGGTGGCGCGGTGGTGATGCCCTGCATCACCCGCATGCTGCCGGGCGGCCAGGGCTACGTGGTGGAGCTGGGCGAACCGTGGAGCGACTTCCCCACCACCGACGTGGACGCCGACGTGCGCCGGATGAACGCCTGCATCGAAGACCAGATCCGCACGATGCCGGCACAGTATTACTGGGTGCACCGGCGCTTCAAGACCCGCCCGCCGGGCGAGCCGAAGATTTACTGAACGGCCGTGACGGCTTCAGCCGTCCTGGCCATCTTTCGCGGCAAGCTCCGCCAGCACCAGCGGAAACGCCGCACTACCCACCAGCGCCACGCCAGATACAACCAGCACCAGCCCGGCGCCGGACTCCTGCAGCAGCGGGTGCAGCCCTTCGCCAAAGCCGGCCAGCAGCAACAGGCCGGCGATCAGGCAGGCGAGGCCCGGAATCCCCATCAGCCACGCACCGGCCGGCAGTCGCTTGAGGGCCATCGTCACACCCGCTTGAAGACCAGATCCCACACCCCGTGGCCGAGCTTGATGCCGCGGTTCTCGAACTTGGTGAGCGGGCGGTAATCGGGCTTGGGCGCGTAGCCCTCGGCGGTGTTGGCGAGGAGCGGCTCGGCCGAGAGCACCTCGAGCATCTGCTGGGCGTACTCCTCCCAGTCGGTCGCGCAGTGCAGGTAGCCGCCGGGGGCGAGGCGGCTGGCGATCAGCTTGACGAAGGGCCCCTGCACCAGCCGGCGCTTGTGGTGGCGCTTCTTGGGCCAGGGATCGGGGAAGTAGATGTGCACGCCGGCGAGCGAGCCTTCCGGGATCATGTCGCGCAGCACCTCGACGGCGTCGTGCTGGACGATGCGCAGGTTGGTGATGCCGCCCTCGTCGATCAGCTTGCACAGGCTGCCCACGCCGGGCGCGTGCACCTCGATGCCGAGGAAGTCATCCCCCGGTCGAGCCTGGGCGATCACTGCGGTGGATTGGCCCATGCCGAAGCCGATCTCGACGATCTGCGGCGCCTTGTGGCCGAAGACGTCGGCCAGGTCGATGGGTTCGGGCCGGTACTGCACGCCCACCTTGGGCATCATCTCGTCGAGGAAGCGATGCTGGGCATCCGACATGCGGCCCTGGCGCAGCACGAAGCTGCGGATCGACTGGGAGGTGAGACGGCTGCCGCCCTGCGGCTCGTCGTCGGACTGGATGGCTTGCTGTTCGTCGCTCATGGCGGTCAAGACTTGTGGTGATCCCTGTAGGTCGGACTTCAGTCCGGCATCCGTCGGCGAGATCAACGCGATCTGTCGGACTGAAGTCCGACCTACAGGGTGGCGGATGTCGGGCCAAGGCCCAACCTACAGGTTGATTCAAGGAAAACGGCGCGCCGCAGCGCGCCGTCGATCAATCGCGCTCCCGCGTCAGCTGCCGATCATCCCGGTGGTGGGCGAGCTCGGGCTGGCGGTGTAGTACTTGCGGGGCATGCGGCCGGCGAGGAAAGCCTCGCGGCCCGCCTCGACGCCCTTCTTCATGGCGCCGGCCATCTTCACCGGATCGTTCGCCAGGGCGATGGCGGTGTTCATCAGCACGCCGTCGCAGCCCAGTTCCATGGCAATGGCGGCGTCCGACGCGGTGCCCACGCCCGCGTCCAGCAGCACCGGCACCTTCACGGCGTCGCGCACCAGCTGCACGTTCCAGGGGTTGAGCACGCCCATGCCGGAGCCGATCAGCGAGGCGAGCGGCATCACCGCCACGCAGCCGATATCTTCCAGCATCTTGGCCTGGATGGGATCGTCGGAACAGTAAACCATCACCTCGAAGCCCTCCTTCACCAGCACCTGGGCGGCCTTGAGGGTTTCGGGCATGTTGGGGAACAGGGTGTGCGGATCGCCCAGCACTTCAAGCTTCACCAGCCGGTGGTCGTCCAGCAGCTCGCGGGCGAGGCGCAGGGTGCGCACCGCGTCATCGGCGGTGTAACAGCCCGCCGTGTTGGGCAGGTAGGTGAAGCGCGAAGGGGGCAGCGCGTCGAGCAGGCTCGGGGCGTTCGGGTCCTGCCCGATGTTGGTGCGGCGGATCGCCACGGTGACGATCTGCGCCCCGCTCGCGTCCACGGCCTCGCGGGTCTGCGCGAAATCCTTGTACTTGCCGGTACCCACCAGCAGCCGGGAGGAATAGCTCTTGCCTGCAATCGTCAGCAAATCGTCCATCGAAGCGCCAGCCTCATCAAATCAGATCGGGAAACAACAGGAGCGGGCCGGACAGCCCGCCAGAAAGCGGCCCTCGGCCTCAACCGCCACCCACCGCCACGACGATCTCGAGCGCATCGCCATCGGCGAGCTGGGTGCTGCCGTGCAGGCCCTTGGGCACGATCTCGCCGTTCCGCTCCACCGCCAGCCGCTTGCCGGTAAGCCCCATCTCGTCGAGGAGCGCAGCCACCGTGGCCGGCGCCGCCAGCGAACGGGCCTCGCCATTGATCTTGAGGGACAGCAGGGAAGTCGTGGTGTGGGTCGTCATGGCCGCGAGTTTACCACGCCCCCCGTTGCCCTCGCCCGCGCCGATGCGTACAATTCCGGGCTCCCGAGCGGGCGTCGTATAATGGTAATACCTCAGCTTCCCAAGCTGATGCCGTGGGTTCGATTCCCATCGCCCGCTCCACATCGGATTCCGGCAGGTCATTGATCTGCAAGCAAAAAGCCAACCTGAAGAGGTTGGCCTTTTGCTGTCTGGTCGATTCCTGGTCGGAGGTGGGTAGGGCTCGGTCAGGTCACATCAAGACCGATCGCTGGCGCACCACAGTATTCACTTCCCGCCGTCAGTCCGCGTAAAGCCAGGTAGCCCGGATGCCACATCACGAAATGCAGCCAGCGCAGCCTCCAGGTGCTCGATGATCTCCTGCTGCAACACATCCGGAGGTGGCAGGTCGTCCAGGTTTTCCAGGCTGTCATCCTTCAGCCAGAAGATGTCCAGGCTCGCCTTATCGCGGGCGATCAGTTCGTCGTAGGTAAAGAACTTGAAGCGCTCGGTTTCCTTGCGCGCATGCCGGTTTTCGGGGTTGTAGCAAACGACGAAATCCTTCAAGTCGTCGAGCCTCAACTGGCGGGTCTTGAGGGTGAAGTGCTTGTTCGTGCGCAGGTCGTAGAACCACACACCCTGCGTATGCACCCGCCCATCCTTTGGCGCGTTGTCGAAGAACACCACGTTGGCCTTCACGCCCTGGGCGTAGAAGATGCCGGTGGGCAGCCGCAGAATGGTGTGCACATCGCAGTTCTCCAGCAGCTTGCGGCGGATCTTCTCGCCGGCGCCGCCTTCGAAGAGCACGTTGTCGGGCAACACCACCGCGGCCTTGCCATCCACCTTGAGCATGCTCACGATGTGCTGCAGAAAGTTGAGCTGCTTGTTGGACGTGGTCTGCCAGAAGTCCTGCCGCTCATAGGTGAGCGCATCGCGATCTTCCTCGCCCTCCTCGTTGGTGATGGTCATGCTGCTCTTCTTGCCGAAGGGCGGGTTTGCCAGCACGTAATCCACCCTGATCTTCGGCTCGGCGATCAGCGCATCCGCGCGCTCCACCGAAGGTTCACCGTCCAGTTCACCGATGTTGTGCAGAAACAGGTTCATCAGGCACAGGCGGCGCGTGTTGGGCACGATCTCGTTGCCATGGAAGGTCTTGTCACGCAGGAAGCGCGCCTGCCTTGGGTTGAGCTTCAGCAGGTCCCGGCGCAGCCACTCGGCGTGATCCTTCAGCCATTGCCCGGAACCCGACAGCCACTCGTTGGCCGTCAGGAAGAACCCACCCGTGCCGCAGGCCGGGTCGGCAATGGTCTTTTCCGGCTGGGGGCGGACGCAGGCCACCATCGCCTGGATGATCGCCCGGGGCGTGAAGTACTGCCCGGCGCCGCTCTTGGTGTCTTCCGCGTTCTTCTGCAGCAGACCCTCGTAGAGGTCGCCCTTGGTGTCGGCATCCAGCCCTATCCAGTTTTCGGCATCGATCATCTGCACCAGGCGTGCGAGCTTGGCCGGGTCCTGGATCTTGTTCTGAGCCTTGAAGAAGATCGCACCCAGCATGCCCGACTCCGAGCCCAGCTTGTGCAGGATCGCCAGATAGTGGGCCTCCAGCGGCTCGCCGGTCTTGCCGCGCAGGCTCGCCCAGTCGTAGCCCGCGGGGATGCGGGTGTCGCGCTTGTAGGGTTCCTGCGCGTATTCATGGGCGAGCTTGAGGAACAGCAGGTAGGTGAGCTGCTCCAGATAGTCGCCATAGCCCACCCCGTCGTCGCGCAGGGTGTGGCAGAAGTTCCAGACTTTCTGGATGAGGGAGGAGGTGTTCATCTTCAGCGTTCCGTTGCGGCGGGCATCAAATACCCATCAAGTAGCGTTCTCTTCGCACCGCTTTGTTTTTTAATGGGTTTATTTTCTCGGACGACAAGTGCCGGGCGTTCCGTCAAGTACCCATCAAGTAAATCACGCCCAACTCGGCACGTAACGCCTAAGCTTGGGTGCCGCGTCGGGGTCGTGCAGACGGACCATTCCCGCACCCAAAGCCTCCTTGATGAGGCGAGAGGCGGTGGCGCTGTTCTTCGTATCGATGCCGAAGCGTTCCCGCAGGGAGCTATTGGTCATGAATTCCCGCTGCACATATCGCAGGCAGGCGTGCAGATACACGGCGCGGACACGATCCGCCTGATCCATCTGCGTCAGGCTGCGAGGTGCGAACAAGGTGCTGCGGGTCGAGTCGCCCACCACTTCGAAGGCCGGTGCAGGCAGCTGGTAAAACTCCGCCTGGGACACCACCTTGTCCACACCGCTGCCACGCTCTTCACAGATGCCCATGCGCCGCATCAGCGAAGCCAGTGCCTCATTGCGGGAGCGCGGCGGACTATCCAGCATCCGGGCGGTGTCCACCAGGGGCAGGCCCGGGTTGGTGATCTCCATCCGGTCATCAAAGATCTCCACCATGGGACCGCTGCCAGTGATGGAGAAATCCTGATGGATCAGTGCATTGGCAACCAGCTCCCGAATTGCCAGCTCCGGATACACCGGAACCGCCTTGCGTAGCGCTTGCCCGATCACTTCATTGACCGGAAGAAGTCCATTGATGAAGCCGATCAGCCCCTCGAATCCAGCCGCATAGCCTTTGGTGCCCGTCTGCTCCCGCAAGGTCTCCACGCGGCCTTTACCCTTGTAAACAATCACACGCACGGCCTTGCGCTGAAGTCGCCCGAAATCCGACAACTGCTTGGCCAGCAGGATTGCGCCGAGATTCATCACATTCCAGTAGCCACCACCAGCGGGCTCGATCAACCGGTCGGCGGCAAGGGCATCCAGAATGGCAGCCCGGCCATCAGGCAAGGGGCGGTCAATCAGGTCAAAGTAGCCCGGGTAATCCAGCCGCTTCAGCACCTCATCCGCGCTCAGCTTTTCGACGGCCGGCAAGCGCTCGAAGGGCGTGGCATCGAGCACGCGCCAGAGCTCACGTTCTTTTTCCTGGAAGTCTTTCAGACGCTTCTTGTAGGAACCGATGCGGATGAACTCGGCCCCGCCGAACTGCACGGGGTGTCGGTACGCGCAATCAATCTCCAGCAGCACCAACGGCAACCCATCCAGTTCCAGCCGGACAAAGTGAAAGCCAATTTTCGGGGCCAGCTGACGCAGCAGCCAGCTCTCCAGTTCTTCGTTGCCGATACGTTTGCAAGCAGGGTCGAAAGTCGTGCCGATCGCCTGATGCGTCGCATCATCCACGCCCCAGAGCAGATAGGCATGGGCCTTGCCCTCCAATGCCGCGGTGTTGGCCAGCGCCGAGATGTACTCGCCTATCTCCTGCGGCTCCGCATTGTTGTGCTTGAACTCCAGCCAGCCCGTTTCGCGGGGCAGGGAACACAGTTCGTGAGCCAGGCTGGCCCAATACTGTTCGTCACGCATGGGAGGTTTCTTTCGCCTTGCGTCCGCGGGGTTTCTTCGCACCGGCTTGTGCGCCCCGCTGGTCGCGGATGCGTTCGAGCAGCATGCTGGCGGGTTCGTCGTTGGGGTCCTGCGGCACAAGCTGGCCGGCGAAGGCAGCGCGGAGGATGTTCTGGCGTTGGGCGGCGGATTGGTGGAGGGCGAGATCCGTGGGGTGCTCAAGCTCGCTAATAGCCTCCATCCGCCCCCTTAACATTTCTAGTGCCATGTCTTGCTCGGCTGCCGGTGGCAAAGGAATCGGTGTTTTCTTTAGGTCTTCACCCGAAATCCCTGTTTGCCCTGCGGTCGTTTTTACACGCGCTACAAGATGTTTCCGCGAGAGCCCAACGTTGCCGCATGCCTCCATCCATGCACCCAGCTTCACACCCATCACAGGCTTCATGCGGATGAGCTTGTCAGGATGCAGTGTGGGTTCCGGCACATTTTTGATCATCCCAAAGACACCCAAGAGATCAATGCTGCCGTTGTAGCGAGTGGCCAATACATCACCAAGCTCAACCCAATAGTCGGCGGCTTCGCGCTCATCAATCTCTATGTGCTTGATGGCGCTGAAGTTCACGGACATGGGGCGTACGGCGTTAATTTTGAATATTCGAAATCCTTGCTTGTCAGTATTCGGTGTCTTTGAAAGACCGTTGCGAACAGACTCCGACAACTGTTCAACACTCGCCCACACCCACCCCTCCGGCAATTCCGGCAGCTCGGCGGTATCCGGCCGCACCGGCTCGGGGTATTTCTTCTGCCAGCCCTTTTGTGGAGCCTTGCCTTGCGCCTCGAACTTCGCGAGCTGCCCGGCTTCCCAGCGGGCGCGGCGCTCGGCGAGGATGCGCTCCAGCAGCTGCGCGCCGGTCTCAGTGGGGCGATTCCGCTGACGCCATTCGGCGGTGAGGTCGCCGGACACGGCGGCTTTCAGCAGGGATTGACGGTACTGCGCGAGTTTCTTCTGCGCCGCCTTGAGCTCGGCCACGCCGGCGTCGAGGTCGGATAACAGTTCTTCGAGTTTAGCGACGATACGGGTTTGTTCGCCGACTGGGGCAACGAACAAAGGCAATTGCCGCATAGCTGCGCTCGTGAGCTTCAATCGAGTTGAGCCCGTAACGAACGGGCGATAGTCGACGACATTGAGTTGGTGGCAAAGAAACCGGTTGTCAATTAAGCCGCCCGCTCCGGCAAGAACATGGGCGTGGTTGTTGACCCAGAAGCGCCCGTTCGCTAGGTAGGCCTTGTCTTTCACCGGGTCAAGAAACGGTGCCGCATCTTCACCGAGTAGCACTCGCTGGCCCTCTGATCTGTAAGAATCAATGAACCCAACTTGGCCGGTTGCACCGTAATACGGGTAGAGGTCGCGCTCAGATTTGCCGCTAACGCGACTCTCTCGTTCGGATGAGTTGATGGGTTCGCGCTCGAAATCCAAGACGTCGACAACTGAATCCAATGTCGTCTGACACCACCCACTCGGCAATTCCCTCACGCCACCAACTCCCCATTCATCTCATCCATCAACGTATCCAGCTCCTTGCCGAACACCCCCCAGGCTTTCTGCAGCCCGCCCTTGTCCGCCAGCTCCGCGTAGTCGAAGTCATCCCGGTGGATGGCGCAGGAGCTGGCGATGTGGTCCTTCATCAGGCGCAGCCATTCGGTCTGCTCGGGGGTGAAGGCGGTGGCGCGGCGCGCATTGTGCCGGAAGATCCAGGCCTGGAAGCGTTTATCCACCTCGTCGGCGAAGGGCTTGAGTTCGCCGTCCAGCCCTAGCGCAAAGCGCAGCAGCGAGACCAGATCGGTGAGCTGGCGCTTGCTGTTCATGCCCTTCACCTGGCTGGCATGCACGCGGGCGTAGGCGCTCCACAGGCGCTCGGTGGTGAGCATCAGCGGCGGCCTGGCGAGGTGGGCGTGGAGTTCTTCGATCATCTCGAAGCTCAGCGCCCGACGCTGGTAAGGCTGCTGGTAGAAGAAATCCAGTGCGGCGATCTCGTCCTTGTGCTGCTTGATGTAGTCGGCAAAGCCCTGGATCACGGCCCTGGCCTCTTCCTCGGCTTGCTCGGCAAAGCCCGAGAAGACCACCTGATCGGTGTTGATGTGGTCGATGAGCTGCTCGCGCTCGCGGCGGGCGTTCTCGATCTCGTCGCGCAGTTCGGGCTTGTCGAAGGGCGCGCAGGCGGCGGCCACGCGTTCGGCGCGGGCGGCCTCGATCTCCTCGGGCAGCAGGGTGTCCTCGGTGCGGGTGATGCCTGCGGCCCTGGCGGTGGCCAGCGCGGCCTGCACGACGGCGTCCGGGTCGAGCGCGGCGATCAGGCGCTTGCCGAGTTCGCCCACCGGAATGCCGCCGCTGGCTTGCTCGATGCGAGCCTGGGCTTTGGTGTCGAGCTGCTTGGCAAGGCGTACCAGCCGGTTGGCAAGGGAGAGCACGGTGTCGTCGTCCCGGCTGCCCATGGCCACGCCTTGCAGCAGGTCCTTGAGCGGCACGCCGGGCTTCTTTTCCAGCGGCCGGCTTTCGGTCTTGAGGGATTTCTCCACGCCCACGGCGTCGATCAGCACGAAGCGGGTCTTGGCACCGTCCGCGCTGTTGCTGACGCGCTTGAGGCTGTCGCCATCGAGGCTGCGAACGCCGCGGCCTTTCATCTGTTCGTAGTAGCCCCGGCTGCGTACGTCGCGCATGAACAGCAGCACTTCCAGCGGCTTCACGTCGGTGCCGGTAGCGATCATGTCCACGGTCACGGCGATGCGTGGGTTGTAGTCGTTGCGGAAGCTCGCGAGCACGCTGTCGGCGTCTTCCTCGGCGCGGTAGGTGACCTTCTTGCAGAAGGCATTCCCCTGGTCATACACCTCTCGAACGATGTTGATGATGTCGTCGGCGTGGCTGTCGGTCTTGGCAAAGATGAGCGTCTTGGGCGTCTCCTTGCGGGCCGGAAAGATCTGCGTCTCGACGGCGGTCTTCATGGCCTGGATCACCTGGCGTATCTGGCTGGGGTTGACCACCGACTTGTCGAGCTCCTTGCCGGTGTAGGCGGTGTCGTCCTCGGTCTGGGCCCAGCGACGCTTGCGGGTCTGGCGGTCGCGGTGGTCCACCCATTCGCGGGCTTTCAGCGCGGCGCCTTTCTGGGTGATCTCGGTTTCGATGGTGTAGACGTCATAGCCGACGTTGACGCCATCGGCGACGGATTGCTCGTAGGTGTATTCGGCGACGATGTTCTCGTTGAAGAAGCCGAAGGTGCGCTTGTCGGGGGTGGCGGTAAGGCCAATCAGGCTGGCGTCGAAGTAGTCGAGCACCTGCTTCCACAGGTTGTAGATGCTGCGGTGGCACTCGTCGATGATGATGAAGTCGAAGGTCTCGACCGGTACGGCCGGGTTATAGCGGACGAGCTTTTCCTGCTTTGCGGTTTGCTGGACTTCGTTGAGCGAGACATCCTCGGCCGATTCGTCGATCGGTTCGCCGCTAAGGATGGAGTACATGCGCTGGATGGTGCTGATGCACACCTGCGAATGCGGGTCGATGCTGGGCGAGGCGAGGCGCTGCACGTTGTAGAGCTCGGTGAACTTGCGGCCATCGTCGGGCGGCGTGTAGGCCATGAACTCCTGGTGGGCCTGCTTGCCGAGGTTTCGGGTATCCACCAGAAACAAAATGCGCTTTGCCCCACCGAACTTGAGCAGGCGATAGACCGAGGTGATGGCGGTAAAGGTCTTGCCCGCGCCGGTAGCCATATGCACCAGAGCCCGGGGCTTGCCCCGCGCCAGCGACCTCTCCAGCCCGGTGACGGCGCTGATCTGGCAGTCGCGCAGGTTCTCTTCGGGCAGCGGTGGCATCTGCCCGGCAAGCCTCGCGCGCAGGGTGTCCGGCTGCGCCAGCCAGGTGGCCAGGGTTTCCGGCTTGAAGAAGTGGAAGATCTCGCGGGATCTCGGGGCCGGGTCGGCGCCGTCGGTGAAGCGGATGATCTGGCCGGTGGCCTCGAACAGAAAGCGCAAGGGCGCGTCGCCCTTGCGCCACTTGAGCCGGGCGGAGGCGTAGCGCTCGGTCTGGGTCTCGGTGGCGGTCAGGTTTTCGCCGGCGCTGTCTCGCTTGGCTTCGATCACGCCTACCGCGTTACGGGCAATGAACAACACGTAATCCGCCGGCCCGGTATCGGTGGGGTACTCGCGTACTGCGATGCCAAGCCCCGCCGACAGGTCGAGCTTCTTCAGATCCTGCACGATCCAGCCAGCCTTCTCCAGCCGACTGTCGATCTCGATTCTGGCCAGAGACTCCGGAGTCATCGCTTTTTCTACGCTCGCCGCTTTTTGTTGATGTTCGACGAATATTTTAGTGGAGATAGACGGATGCCTTCACCTCTATTGCAGAAGATTCCGGGCAAGATGCAGCTATTCGTTCCGGTTTGCCCCTACAGCAGGTGCCGATCACCAAAACTTGAAGCCGCAACAAACATCGCCCACGAGAGCGAGCCCCCCCAAGGCGAATCCTCAAACCCTAAGCGGTCCCTCCCCCTGTCGGCAACCTCCCCAACTCCGCCTGCAACCGCTCAAACAGCGCCATGACGTCCTCGGTACGCTGCACGCAGCCCAGCACCACCTTCTGCGACTTGGCGCTGCGCGGCTCGGACACCTTAGTCGGACACCTTAGTCGGATACCCCAGATCGGTCAGCCAGCGCGGGATAGCTGTAGGTCCTGGTCAGCCCCAGGTCTTCATGGGCGTACGCTCGTAGGAAGGCCCGGCGCAGCAGATCGCTGGCGGGCATGCCCTCGCGGACGTTGAGCGTTGCCTTCCCCTCGGCACGGAGCCGGGAGCGGATCAGGCCCAGCTGGATCGCCTCGTCGAGCGACCGCCAGTCCGTCATCGTCTTCAGGCAGCGCTTGCCCCGCCACGCATCGAGGGTGGCCCTGGCCGAGTCGAATTCCTCGACGCTGGCCCACGGCCGCGTGTCGAGGCTGACGTGGGGACGCTTACGGCTCGCCACGTCGATCATCCGCGGGTTGCACGGCGCCCGCTTTTTGCCGCCAGCGCCTCCGGCGAGTCCTTGCCCTTGAGCGCTTCCTGCTCGGTGCGCAGCGCTCGCGCGGCCTTCACGGAGGGCCCGAACAGGCGCGTGCGCGGCACGCCATCGACCAGCGTGTCACCGGGAAACAGGCGCCACGGGTAAAGGACGCGTCAGCGGATCTCGGCCGCCGTCGCGTAGGCTGTACCCTGTAGCAGAAAGATCGTGCCCCTGCCGCCGCGGGAGACGGCGAACACCGGGAAGCGGGTGTCGTCCGGGTGCGCAAATTCTATGAGGGCATACCCGGCCACATGGCCGAGGCAATCCTCGACGTCGAGGCTCGGCCGCGGGTTCTCGAAGTCGATCAGCGGCATGTCCACGAGGCCGGTCGAGTAGGCCCCGGCCAGGTCGTAGTCGCGCCAGACGCCCACCGGGCTCGGACCGATGAAGAAGGATTCGTTGCGCCCACCCGCGTAGCAGTCGGTCAGGAAGGCTTCCTGAATCCGCCGCATCGGTGTCGGCTCGACGCCCTTGATGGTGCGCCGCTTCTTGGTCAGGGCGTGGTAGGCCTCGGTAGGGGCCTTGTGCAGCCCGAAGGCCTGCAGGCTATACACCCCTACGGCGGGAGTTGGACAATGGCTGCTGACGGGATGGGAGTAGCTCCGACAGATGAAACGTACGGCAATCTGCCGTATAATTTTCCAAAGGAGAAACAACGCCATGCCCGCAGCCAACACCACCGCCCGGCTTGAAGCCCGAATCAGCACCGACCTTCACGCGATGCTCAAGCGCGCCGCGGAGTTGCAGGGGCGAACCATGACCGATTTCGTGGTTGCCGCCGTACAAGACGCAGCCCAACGCGCCATCGAGCAGGCTGAGGTCGTCCGGCTTTCGCTGGCAGACCAGGAGTGCTTTGCTCAAGCGCTGCTGTCACCGCCCCAGCCCGCGCCGGCCCTGGACCGTGCCTTTGAGCGCCGTCGCAAGCTCCTGCAGGCGGAATGAGCGGGGCACCCTTTCGCGTCGCGCCGCTCGATGCCGCCCATGAGCGCGATGAATTCCGCTGCGGTTCCGCTGCGCTCGACCGGTATCTGCGAGAGCAAGTCACTCAAGACATCCGGCGCCGCGTCGCGGCGTGTTTCGTTGCGCTGACCGGTGAGCAGCGCATCGCGGGCTACTACACCCTCGCGTCGGCAAGCCTGCTGCTGGCCGACCTGCCCCCTGGAATCGGCAAGAAGCTGCCCCGCTACCCGACCGTGCCGGCCGTTCGCATGGGGCGCCTGGCGGTCGATGAAGCCTTCACTGGGCAGGGATTCGACGGTGCGCTGCTGGCCGATGCGCTGGAGCGGGCAATCCGATCGGAGATTGCGGCCTACGCCCTGATAGTCGATGCCAAGGATGACACGGCTGCCACCTTCTACCGACACCACGGCTTCATCCCGCTGCCAGACACGCCATTGACGCTGTTTCTTCCGCTCGCAACCGCGCAGGCGTCGCAGAACAGGGGCAACGAGACGCACTGATCTGCGCCCGCTCCACATCGGATCCCGGCAGGTCGTTGATCTGCAAGCAAAAAGGCCCGCCTAAAGAGGTTGGATTTTTTTGCCTGGTCAGGTGTCGATCGAGGCAATTCAGGCTCGATCAGTCCCTGAAAACCCCTCCAGTCACTGGCGCCGAAAGCACGCTCCAGCCCTGAGTCCACCGGGGTGACGCTCCCGCTGCGCTCGACGGGATCTCACCAGCCAGCCCCCAACCACCGGCCTTTCCTTGACATCCCGTCCGGGCACCGCGCTCCCGAACCCCCGGCGCCTGCCGCTGTCTCGCCTTTACGCCCGCACATCCACCCGGGCACGGAAAAAGCTCTCAAGCCGAGCGGGCGCCGCGTTCTGCTCCGCCCTTACCCGAGGAGGCCACTGCCATGTGCCCTGCGCTCAAGGCTCACCGGATCAACATCGCCCTGTGCATCTTCCACGGGGCGCTGGCGGTGTTTCTATTGATCCTGCTGCCGGCGCTGCTGCTGCCTGTGGATGCGGCGTGGGGCTGGCTGCTGTTGCCGTGGGTGCTCATTTCCAATGGCTGGTGGGCGCTCATTCACGAGTCGCTGCATGGGGTGCTGCACCCGGATCCGGGGGGAAACCTGCGCTGGGGGCGGATTCAGGGGGTGTTGTTTGGTGCGCCCTACGAGTTGCTGCGCGGGGGGCATCTGCTGCACCACGCGTTCAGCCGGGACGAGCGGGACAGGACGGAGGTCTTCACGCCGGGGCCGCGGGGGCAGGCGGCGGTTCGGCTGGCCTATTACTTCCGGTTGCTGGGCGGGCTCCATCTCTTCGAGGTGGCGGGCGGGCTGGTGGAGCTGCTGCCGCGCCCGATCATCCGGCGCGTGGCGCGGGCGCTCGCCCGGGACGACAACGTCGTCGAGGCCCTGGCTGCCCGGCTGCAGGCGCCGCACACCTTCCGGCGTTACCGGACGGATGCGGCGGCGATCGCGCTGCTCCATGCGCTCGCCTTCGCGCTGTACGGCGCCCACGCCTGGATGCTTCTGCTGGCGCTGGCCGGGCGGGGGCTGCTGGTGAGCCTGCTGGACAACGCCTTTCACTACGGCACACCCCTCGGCCAGCGCCGGCACGCGCGCAACCTGGCCGCGCCCCCGGTGCTCGGGGGGCTGATCCTCAACTTCAACCTGCACGGCAGCCATCACCTGCGCCCGGGCCTGCCGTGGTGGCGGCTGGGCGAGTTTCACCGCGCGGCGGGCCATCCGGTCGACGGCGCGCTGGTTCCCGCCGTGCTGGCGCAGCTGGCCGGGCCGATTCCGCTGGGCGACCCTCGCCTCCAGGCGGCGCCTTCCCCAGGGCACGGGGCGAAGCCAGGCTGACCGCGCCCGGGCAATTTGCCCGACCTGCCTGCCGATTTTGCCCGTTGCCCGGCGGGAGGCCCCCCGAACCCCGCGCCGGGCCTAGAATCCGCAAAAACAAGACCTCATCCATTTCCCCGGAGACAACCCATGAAATCCTCCCCCCGCCGCGGCCTTCTGCTGGGGCTTGCCGCCCTGCTGCTCACCGCCCACCTGCCGGCCCAGGCCGACGAACAGATGGACGCCATCCACAAGCGCGGGCGGCTCAAGGTGGCCGTGTACAACAACTTCCCGCCCTACTCCGATGCCGGCAAGGGCATCGACGTGGAACTGGGCCAGGCACTGGCCGCCAGGATGGGGCTGCAGGCCGAGATCATCGGCTTTCTGGCCGGCGAGGACATGGGCGACGACCTGCGCAACATGGTCTGGAAGGGCCACTACCTGCGCGGCGAGCCGGCCGACGTGATGCTTCGCGTGCCGGTGGACCCCGTGTTCGCCAAGGACAACGAGCAGGCGCACATCTTCGGCGCCTACCAGCAGGAGGTGATGGGCATGGCGCGGGTCGCCAGCCGCATCCCCGCCCCCAGCGGCTCGGCGGCGGTGGCGCTGGAGGTGTTCACTCGCGAGAAGATCGGCGTCGAGGGCGACACCCTGGCGGATGCCTTCCTGGGCGGCGCGCTGCAGGGCCGGCTGCGGTCCAACATCACCCACTTCAAGTCGATCGGCGAGGCCGTCAAGGCCCTGAAGGAAGACAGCGTAGCCGCCGTGATGGCGCCCCTGGCCGAGCTGGAAGGCGCGCTGGTGGGCGAGACCCGCTTTGCAGTGGAAGAAGCCAAGCTGGGCGAACTCAACCCCAAACGCTGGGCGATCGGGATGGCCGTGAAGGCCGATTCCGAGGAACTCGCCACCGCCCTCAGCAGCGCCCTCGCCGACCTGCAGAAGGACGGCACCGTGGCCGCCATCTTCAAGCGCCACGGCGTGACCCTGCGCACCCACTGATCCGGGCCGAACGATGCGCACATCCATTCGACTCCTCCCCGCCCTCTGCGCCCTGGCCCTCGCTCCGGCCTTCGCCGCCGACATCGACTGGCCCACCTACGGGCTGGATCTGAACAACCAGCGCTACGCCACGCCCAGCCAGATCAACACCGGCAACGTGGGCAGGCTCACCCGCGCATGGGCCTACCAGAGCGGCGTGAAGGCCACCTTCCAGAGCACGCCGATCATGGTGGATCGCACGGTGTATCTGTCGCTGCCCTTCAACGGCGTGGTGGCGCTGGATGCCGTCACCGGCAAGCAACTGTGGCGCTACGAGCACCCGCGCAAGAAGGATTACCCGATGTGCTGCGGCCCGGGCAACCGGGGCGTGGCGGTGGCGGACGGCAAGGTCTTCATTGGCACCGTAGATGCGCGGCTGGTGGCGCTGGACGCGAAATCCGGCAAGGTGGTGTGGGATGTGGAGGTGGCCGACAGCGACAGCGCCCGGCAGGAGTCGGTAACCACCCTCAACGAATCCGACCCGCTGCGCAAGGCCACCATCGCCGGGCAGTCCGGCGTGGGCATCGCCATGGCGCCGGTGGTGCACAAGGGCAAGGTGCTGATCGGCGTGACCGGCGTGGGCTACGGCCTGCATCTGGATTCCGACCGGGACGGCGCGCCCCTGGGCGCGGTGGTGGGCTTTGCCGGCAGCTACGGCCGCCCCGGCTTCCTCGCGGCCTTCGACGTGGCCACCGGCAAGCGCGTGTGGCAGTTCGACACCATCGCGCCGACCAACTGGGAGGGCGAGTTCCGCCGCACCACGCCCGACGGCGTGGCCCTGCACCGGGACATCGACAAGGAGCGCGCCGACCTGCCTAAATACCCGGACGCAGCCCGCTACGGCGGCGGCTCGGCGTGGTCCACGCCGGCCATCGATACCGAGAACGGCCTGCTCTACTTCGGCACCGGCAACCCGTCGCCCCAGATGGACGGCACCTCGCGGCCGGGCGACAACCTGTACACCGTGTCGCTGGTGTGCCTGGATGTGGCCACCGGCAAGATCCGCTGGCACTACCAGCAAGTGCCCCACGACCAGTGGGGCTACGACGTGGCGAGCCCGGCGGTGCTGTTCGACTACCCCCACCAGGGCAAGGTGGTGCCGGCGGTGGGCCAGGCGGCCAAGATCGGCTGGTACTACATCCACAACCGCCTCACGGGCGAGTTGCTGAAGAAGTCGGACGAGTTCGTGGTCCACCAGAACACCTTCACCAACCCCACGCCGGACGGCCAGGTGATCCTGCCGGGCGTGCTGGGCGGCATCAACTGGTCGCCGACCTCGGTGGATGCGAAGAAGCTGGTGGCCTATGTGCCGGCGATCCACTGGCCGGTGAAATACACCAAGAAAGTGATCCCCGCGACCAGCGCCAAGCCGGCGGTGGAATACACCACGCTCGAGCCGCTGATGGACGTGCCCCGCTGGGGCGTGCTGTCGGCCATCGATCTGGCCACCGGCCGGATGAAGTGGCAGCACAAGACCGCCCAGCCCCTGGTGGGCGGCGTGCTCGCCACCGCGGGCGATCTCGTCTTCATGGGCGAAGGCAACGGCCGCTTCAACGCCTACGACGCCGCCAGCGGGCAAACCCTGTGGAGCGACCAGCTGGATGCCGGCGTCAATGCGCCGCCTGTGACGTGGCAGATCGACGGCGTGCAGTACGTGGGCGTGGCGGCCGGCGGCAATCAGATCTTCGGCTACAAGGCCGGCGACACCTTCCAGGTCTATCGCCTGGGGCAGTAACGCGGCGAGGCCCGGCCCCGGGCCTCAGCCGATCAGCTTGAGCTTCATGGCCAACCGGGCGAGCTCGATGTCGGTGCGCACGCCCAGCTTGGTCTTGATCTGGTAGTGCACGTTCTGCACCGTCTTCGGGCTGATGTTGAGGATGTTGCCGATCTCCTCGGTGCCCAGCCCGTCCAGCAGCAGGCGCAGGATCTCGAACTCCCGGGGGTTGAGCTCCCCGGCCGGGTTGCTGGCGCCCTCCAGCAGGGTCAGCGCCATCTCCGGGGCGATGTCGGGGCTCAGCACCTTCTCGCGGCGGGCCACCTTGTACACCGCCTGGATCAGCACGTCCGGGCTGCTGCTCTTGGTCACGTAGCCCAGCGCCCCGGCGCGGATCGCCTGGGCCGCAAAGAGCGGGTCGCGGTGCATGCTGAACACCAGGATGCAGGCCTCCGGCTGGCGCTGGAGGATGCGCTGGGTGAGCTCGATGCCGCCCATGCCGGGCAGCGACAGGTCGAGGATGGTGAGGTCGGGCTGGCCTTCGCGCAGGATCTGCAGGGCCTCTTCGGCAGAGCCGGCCTCGGCCTCGACGCGCAGGTCGGCCCGGCGCTCCAGCAGACGGCGGTAGCCTTCGCGGACCACCGCGTGGTCGTCGACGAGCAGGATGCGGATCACGGGGTCTCCTTGGTGGTGGCGTCGTCGGCGAGGGGCAGGCGCACGCTCACCAGTGTGCCGCGCTCGGGCGCCGGGCCGATGCGCAGGGTGCCGCCCAGCGCCAGCACCCGCTCTTCCATGCCCAGCCGACCAAAGCCGCCGGGCTTGCCGGCGGGGCGGGTGTCCTTGCCGCCATAGCCCAGTCCGTCGTCGCGGATCTCCAGCAGCAGCCCGCCTGCCTCGCTCCGCAGCGTCACCGCCACCCGCCCCGGCTGGCCGTGGCGGACGGCATTGGTGAGGCTCTCCTGGATGATCCGGTAAACGCTCACGTTGATGTTGTCGGGCAGATGGTCGAGCCCTTCGCCGGCCTGCAGCGTGAAGTGGATGTCGCGGCTGCGCTGGTTCCAGCCGGCGATCAGCTGCCGGAGGCTGGGCAGCAGCCCGAACTCCTCCAGCCCCGTGGGGCGCAGGCGGTGGAGGATCTGCTGCAGGGTTTCCATCATGTGCCCGACTGTCCTGACGATGGAGTCGGCACACGGGCGCAGGGCCGGCACGCCCTCGTCGGCGAGTTCGCGGGCGAAGGCGGCCTCGGCGTTGAGGGACGCGAGATACTGGCCGAACTCGTCGTGCAGCTCGCGGGCCAGGTGCTGGCGCTCCTCCTCGCGCACCGACAGCAGCCGGTGGGCCAGGCGCTGCTGGCTGTGGATGGTGCGGGCGAGGCGGTCGGCCAGGTGGTTGAAGCCCTCGGCGATGCGGTTGAGCTCGATCAGCGCGAAGCCGGGCATACGCGCCTTCAGGTCGCCCCGCTCCATCCGCCCAAGGGTGCCAAGGATCGCCTCGGACGGCGCCAGCGCGTTGCGCACCGGCCGATACACGAAGAAGCTGAAGAGCAGGATCATCGTGCTCACCGCCACCAGATTGGCCATCTTCAGGGCCAGCTCCAGCACCTCGCGGCCGTAGTTGGGCGTGACCACCAGCTGCCCGCCGGTGATGCCCGGGTACTGCCCGATGCTGCCGCGAAACTCCGCGTCGTCGCCCACCACGCGGCGCATGAATGCCTCGACCGGCGCGGGCAGGCTAACCGCCTCGGCAAAGCACTGGCGATAGGTGGCGTGGGTATGAAAATCGCTCATCTCTATGCAGAAATCGATCACCTGCCCCATCGCCTTGAGGGCGGAAAGATCCAGGTTGAGCTCGGCGAGCGTCGCGTCGTAGGCCGAGTAGTTGCGGTTGATCTCTTCGGTGATGAGCTGGCGGATCGCCACGCCGGTGCGCTGAATGTCGCCGCGCACCCGGTAGCGGGCCTCCAGCAGCGTGACCACCGCGCCCAGGAGCAGCACGATCAGCGCAAACAGGCTGACCCGGACGAAGAGATGGCGCTTGAGGTCGAGCGGGCGCAGGCGGGGAGCGGCAAGCATGGCGAGGGGTGTCAACTTCGGTGGACCCACAGGATGCCGCAAAACCGCAGGGTAATTTGCCCGACGTGACGCGGGGCATCCACCCGACCTGCCGACTCTCAGAACGCGTCCTTCGGCGCCTTCTTCTCGAACACCGGCGAGGCCGGGCGCTGGAAGTTCACCTCCAGCATGTCGGACCGGAAATCGGTACCGGCATCGTTGCCGGAGAACAGGTCGGCGATCCGCTTGCCGGACTTGAAGACCATCACCGAGATGCCCTGGGCCATGCCGGTGGCCTCGACCACGTAATAGGTGAAGGGGCCGCGCTGGAAGGCGAAGATGTCCTCGCCCATCCGCGGGCCGGTGGCACGGCTGGTGAGGGCGGCCCTCTCTGCGGCGCTGGCGACGTGCTCGATCTCCACCTCACCCGGCTTGCCGTAGCGATAAACGAAGCGACCGAAGGGCTCCTTCGGCTTGTCGGCGCAGAGCGAGACGAGCTTGCCGCTCTTGCGGACGACGCCGTTCCCGTCGAGCTTGCCCATGCGGGCGGCGCCGGCCAGCCGGGCATCGTCGATCCCCGCGCAGGCCGCGTACGCCCGAAGCCTCGCCTGCCCAACAGTTTTCCGGGACAATCCGGGCCCGTCCCGCCAGCCCTTCGCCCGCCCATGCAGCCGCTCCTCGACGCCATCGCCGCCCTCACGCCGCCCACCGACGCCGGGCGTATCTTCCACGGCCGTGGCGGGCTTCATCCGGGCTGCGAGCAATGGACGCTGGACGCCTATCCGCCGGTGCTGCTCCTCACCAGCTTCGAGCCGGCCACCGATGACGAGCTGGCTGCCATCGGCGCGGCGCTGGAAGCCCGTTGGGCGCAGGTCGCGCCGGGCGAGCCGCTCAACTGGGTGTATCAGTACCGCTTCGAGGCCCGCGCCGAGACGCGGCTGATGGCCGGCAGCGTGCCCGAACCCCATGTGATCAGCGAGGCCGGGGCGCGCTTCCGGGTGCATCTGCTGCGCGGGCTCAACCACGGCTTCTTCCTCGACATGGCCGAAGGCCGGCGCTGGGTGCGGGCGCAGATGGCGGCGCGGCCGGGGCAGCGGGTGCTCAACCTGTTCGCCTACAGCTGCGCGTTCTCGGTGGTGGCGCTACAGGCGGGCGCCGGGCAGGTGGTGAATGTGGACATGGCCGGCGGCGCGCTCTCCATCGGCCAGAAGAACCACCAGCTCAACGGGCTGGGGGCCGGGGCGAGCTTCATGCCCCACGACATCTTCGCCTCGTGGGGCAAGATCAAGCGCAGCGGGCCCTACGATCTGGTGATCCTCGACCCGCCCAGCTACCAGAAGGGCAGCTTCGTGGCCGAGAAGGACTACGCCCGGCTGGTGCGCCGCCTGCCCGACCTGCTGGAGCCCGGCGGGCAGGCGCTGCTGTGCCTCAACTCGCCCAAGCTGGGGGCGGATTTCCTCCACGGGCTGATGGCCGAACACGCGCCGGCGATGCAGTTCGTCAAGCGCCTGGCCAACCCGCCGGCCTTTGCCGACGTGGCGCCGGAGCGTGCGCTGAAGGTGCTGGTTTACCGCGCGCCGGGCTGAGGCGCCCTGCGCGGGAGTCAAGTTCCGGCAAGAAATGCCGAAGAGCGTGTGTCACCCGCGCACGTCCTGCCACGACGGGTGGCCTGCCCGATCAATCATCCGATGGCCCCTGCCATGTTCAAGCCCCTTCGCGCCGCCTGTGCGCCGCTTCTCCTCATCGCAGGCCTGAGCCTTGCCCAGCCGCTGCTCGCCAACGATCACGGTGGCGGGGGCGGCGGCGCCGACCTCATCACCCTCGAGACGATCACCACCAACCTGGCTGCGGACGCCGACGGTTCGAGCCGCTTCGTGCAGCTGGCGATCACCCTGCGTCTGGACGACCCGAAGGGCGCGGCGGCGATCAACGCCTACATGCCCCAGGTGCGCAACGACATCCTGATGCTGCTGGCCGGCCACAGCGGCGCCGAGCTGAAGACGACCAAGGCCCGCGGCGACCTGGCCGAGGAGATCCGCGACGCGATCAATGGCATCGTCGGCAACCCGGCCTACACCGACAAGCGCGGCCATCGCCAGCCCGCCATCGGCCCGGTGAAGACCACGCTGTTCACGAATTTCATCATCCAGTAGGTGCGGCCGGCAAACGCGCATGCCTGTTGAATTCATCACACACTCAAGTCTTGTTCGGTAATACCGTAACACCGGCATGGCCTTTGCTATGTCAAAGAACAGAAAACAGGACGGAGACACCGACATGAACACCCTGCACTTTCACTTCCAGTTGGGCACCGCGCTGCGGGCAATCCTGGCCTGGCTGGCCGATACGACCCAGGAGAGCCGTTCCGCGCGGCTTTCGACCATGGGCATGGCGGCCTGCCGGCGGGATGGCTACGGCTTCGAGCACCCGGGCGAGGACCACCGCTTCCGCTGAGGGATGCACCTGTATGGGGCGGCGGGCACTCGATATGGGCGCCGGCCTGCCCGGGTTCTCCCGTAGGTCGGACTTCAGTCCGACACCTGGCGGGCAGATCAACCCGTGAAGTCGGACTGAAGTCCGACCTACGGAATCCGAAAACGACAAAGCCGCCCGCGGGCAGCTTTGTCGTTGCTGGCGCGGGAGCGCTCAGTTGGCAGCGTCGTCCGCGGCAGCCGCCGCGTCGTCGGTGTTCTCGACCGGCAGGGTGACGGTGAAGGTCGTCCCCTTGCCCACCGTGCTGGCCACGTCGATGGTGCCGTGGTGCTTGCCGATGATGCCGTAGGCGATGGACAGCCCGAGCCCGGTGCCCTTGCCGATGGGCTTGGTGGTGAAGAAGGGCTCGAAGAGATGGGCGAAGTTCTCTTCGGGGATGCCCACCCCGTTGTCGCTCACGTGGATGCGCACGGTGCCGGTGGCGTCGTGCTCGGTGGTGATGACGATCTCGCCCTTCTCGGGGATGGCGTGGGCGGCGTTCACCAGCAGGTTCATGAACACCTGGTTGAGCTGTGACGCGATGCAATACACCTGGGGCAGCGCCGGGTCGTAGTTCTTGACCACGGTGCACTTGTACTTGATCTCGTTCCAGATGATGTTGAGGGTCGAGTCGATGCAGGCGTGCAGGTCGGCCCAGCCCCAGCCGGCGCCGCCGACGCGGGAGAAATCCTTGAGGTTCTGGACGATGTCCTGCACCCGGGTGAGGCCGTCCTTGGATTCGCTGAGGAGCTGGAAGATGTCCTCGTGCACGAAGTCGAAATCCTTCTGCTTCTTGAGGGCTGCCAGCTCGGCGGCGTCGGGAGCGGGCAGCGCGGCGGCGGCCTTGTCGTCGTAGGCCCGGAGGATCTCGAAGATGCCTTGGAGGTAGCCTTCGAGGGTGGTCACGTTGGAGCGCACGAAGCCGATCGGGTTGTTCAGCTCGTGGGCGACACCGGCGGCGAGCTGGCCCAGCGAGGCCATCTTCTCGGACTGCAGGAGCTGGTTCTGGGCGTCTTCGAGCTTGCGGTTGAGCTCGCGCTGGTGGGCCAGCGATTGCGCAAGCTGCTCGCGCTCACGGCGCAGCTCGATCTCGGCGGCCACCTTGTCGGTCACGTCGTTGGCGTAGACCACCACCCGCGGCGGGTTGCCCGGCACCGGATAGACGGTGACGTGGAAGATGCGCCCCCGGTTGGCGGCGTCGATCTCGGAGCTGTGGCCGGTGGCGAGCACCTCGGCGATCTGGTCGGCCAGGCGGATGCCGAACTCGGGCGGCAGCAGGTCGAACAGGTTCTGCCCCGACAGCCGGGCCGGGGTCGAGCCGAAGAACTCGGCGCCGATGCGGTTGATCGCCATCAGCGCGCCATCGGGGGTGATCATCGCGATGAGCTGGTCGGCGCTGTCGAGGATCGCGCCGAGGGTTTCGGTGCGCTCCATCACCCGCGATTCGAGGGTCTCGTTCTGGGTGCGCAGCTCGTCCTGGGCCTGCTTGAGCTTGAGGTGACTCTTCACCCGCGCCAGCAGGATCGCGGCGCGCAGGGGCTTGGTGATGTAGTCGGCGGCGCCCAGCGACAGCCCGTGCTGCTCGTCCTCGTCGTTGACCCGGGCGGTCACGAAGATCACCGGGATGTCCCGCGTCACCGGGTTGGCGCGCAGGCGCTGGATGACCTCGTAGCCGTCCATCTCCGGCATCATCACGTCGAGCAGGATCAGGTCGGGGCGCGGATGGGCGGCGGCGATGCCGAGGGCCACCGGGCCGGATTCGGCGGTGAGCACGTTGAAGTGCCCCTCCAGCATCCGGCTGACGCCTTTCAGGTTGATCCGGGAATCGTCCACCACCAGGATGGTGGGCGCCCCAGGCTCCACCGAGGGCTTCTGTCGTTCTGGGGTCGCCAGCATCTTGTCGTCTCCCGAGGTCTTGCGCGCACCGGCTCTCTCCGGGCACAGGCTTCGTCACATCCGGTCATTACGGAAGCCCGTCCACACGACTTGATAGCCCGCCAAAAATATCCTGCCTGCAAGCGCCGGGCCGTGGGGCGGCGCCGGTTTACCCGGATGGGCCGCTGTCATCCTTTTCTGGGATCATCCGGTCTTTGCCCATCCGGAGCCGCTTCCGATGCCTGACTCCTCCAGCACCCTGTTCACACCCTTTTCCCTCGGCAAGCTCAGCCTGCCCAACCGCATCGTCATCGCGCCCATGTGCCAGTACTCGGCCGACGGCGACGGCAACGCCACCGACTGGCACCTGATCCACCTGGGCAGTCTGGCCCTCTCGGGTGCCGGCATGCTGATCATCGAGGCCACCGCCGTGTCGCCGGAAGGCCGCATCACCCACGACTGCCTGGGCCTGTGGTCCGACGCCAACGCCGCCGCCCTGGGCCAGGTGCTCGACAGCGTGCGCCACCATTCGTCGATGCCGCTGGCGATCCAGCTCGCCCACGCCGGCCGCAAGGCCTCCAGCGCAGTGCCCTGGGCCGGCGGCCAGCTGCTGTCGGTCGAAGACGGCGGCTGGCCCTGCGTGGCCCCGTCGGCGGTGGCGTATTCGGATGCCGAGCCGGCCCCCACGACCCTCGACGCCGCCGGCCTCGTGCGCATCCGCGAGGCCTTCGTGGCCGCCGCCCGCCGCGCTGCGCGCATCGGCATCGACTGCGTCGAGCTGCACGGCGCCCACGGCTATCTGCTCCACGAGTTCCTGTCGCCGCTCTCCAACATCCGCGACGACGCCTACGGCGGCAACCTCGAAAACCGCATGCGCTTCCCCCTCGAGGTGTTCGACGCGGTGCGCGCGGCCTTCCCGGCCGACCGCCCGGTGGGCATGCGCATCTCCGCCACCGACTGGGTCGAGGGCGGCTGGGATCTGGAGCAGAGCGTGGCCTTCGCCCAGGCCCTCAAGGCCCGCGGCTGCGATTTCATCCACGTGTCCACCGGCGGGCTGTCGCCGCTGCAGAAGTTCGCGGTGGCGCCGGGCTTCCAGGTGCCGTTTGCCGAGCGCATCCGCGCCGCAACCGGCATGCCCACCATCGCGGTGGGCCTCGTCACCGAAGCCGAGCAGGCCGAGGAGATCGTCGCGAAGGGTCAGGCCGATCTGGTCGGCGTGGCCCGGGTGATGATGTACGAGCCCCACTGGCCGTGGCACGCCGCCGCCAGGCTCGGCGCCAAGGTGAATGCGCCGCGTCAGTACTGGCGCAGTGCCCCGCGCGGTGCCGGCGACCTCTTCACCGGCGCAAAGATCGGCATGCGCTGAAGCGGCGTCAGGCGCTGGCCGGGCGCCGGTGACGCAGGATCGAGCGCACCATCGCCTCCGGCTCGATGGGCTTGGCCAGGTGATCCACCATCCCGGCCGCCAGGCAGGCCGCCCGCTCCTCGTCGAGGGCGTGGGCGGTCTGGCCGATCACCGGCAGGTCGGGGGCGATCCCGCCCAGCAGGCGGGTCGCCGTGTGGCCGTCCATCACCGGCATCTGCACATCCATCAGCACCACGTCGAAGGCTGACGCGCCCCGCGCCTGCACGCAGTCGATGGCCGCCTGGCCGTTCTCGACCAGCGTCACCTCGGCGCCTTCGCTGCACAGGTGGTCTTCGAGCACCATCTGGTTCACCTCGTTGTCCTCGGCCACCAGCACGCGGATGCCCGCCAGGCGGGTGCCGGGCTCGCCGTCGGCGCCTTCCGGCACGGCCTCGGCGTGCGCGGCCACCAGCGGCACATAGGGCAGCCGCACCTCGAAAGTGCTGCCCTCGCCTTCCACGCTTGATGCCCGCAGGCTGCCGCCCATCAGCCCGACGATGCGGTGGGTGATGGTGAGCCCCAGCCCGGTGCCGCCAAACTTTCGGGTGGTGGAGTTGTCGGCCTGCTCGAAGGGCGCGAAGACCTTGTCGATGTCGGCCTGACGCATGCCGATGCCGGTGTCGCTGATGCGCAGCACCAGTTCGTCGCCCTCGGCCCCCGCGTAGAGCGTGACGCTGCCGTGCTCGGTGAACTTGATGGCGTTGGAGAGCAGGTTCACCAGGATCTGCCCGATCCGCAGCGGATCGCTGATGCACGCCGCCGGCAGCGACGGCGCCCGCTGCAGGCGGATGCTCAGGCCCTTGTCCTCGGCGCGCTCCTCCATCAGCGCCAGGGTGTCGCCGATCACCTTGACCAGATCCACCTCGATGGCCTCGATGCGCAGCTTGCCGGCCTCGATCTTCGAGAAATCCAGGATGTCGTTGATGATGCCCAGCAGCAACTGGCCCGACGACAGGATGCGCCCGAAGGTGTTCCGGGCCGCATCCCGCCCGACGCTCTCCCGATAGCCCATCCGCGCCAGCCCCAGCACGCCGTTGAGCGGGGTGCGGATCTCGTGGCTCATGTTGGCGAGGAACTCGCTCTTCACCCGGGCCAGGCGCTCGGCCTCGGCGCGGGCGGTTTCCAGATCGGCGGTGCGCGCGGCGACGAGCTCCTCGAGGCTGTCCCGGTAGCGGGCCAGCTCTTCATCCTTGCGGATCCGCTCGGTGACGTCCTGCAGGATGATGATGCCGCCCGTGATGTCGCCATCCGCATCCCGCAGCGGCGCGCAGGACACCGACACCAGCAACTCCTTGCCGGCGTAGGAGGTGCGATAGCCACCCTCGTATTCGCCCAGCTCGCCGGCCAGCGCCGCGCGCATGGCGGGCACGATGCGCTGGTCCTTCAGCGTCTTGCAGTCGAGGCTCAGCATGTACTCGTGGGGCACGGCCATGATGTTGGCGAACTGCAGGTTGCAATAGACCACCTTCAGATCGGTGCCGTACTGCAGGATGCCCACCGGCGAATACTGCAGCAGCAGGCGGTTGCGCTCCTCGCTCTCGCTGCGGGCCAGCTCGGCCAGCTTGCGGTCGGTGACGTCGGCCTGCACGCCCTCCCACAGCACCGCACCGTCGTCGAGCCGCGTCGGCCTGGCGATCACCCCGACCCAGCGGACCTCGCCTCTCACCCGGACGCGGCCCTCCCAGGTGAAATCGCGCTCGCTGTCGAAGCTGCCCGCCCGCGCATTCTTGAGCGCCGGGCGATCGTCCGGATGAACCTGGGAGAACACCTGCCGCGCGTCGGCCATCGCCGCCTCCACCGTCACCCCGAGCTGCGAGCAGAAGCGCGGGCTCACATAGGTGAAGCGCGAAAGCCCGTCGGGCTGCCAGCGGAAGCCGAACACGCCGGTGGGGATGCGCGCCACCAGCTTCTCGTAGTCGGCCACGGCGCTCTGCAGCGAGTCCTCGACCTGCTTGTATTCGGTGATGTCCTGCACCGCACCGTGGACGCTCAGCGGGTGGCCGGCGGCGTCGCGCTCCATCAGGCCAACCCCATGCACCCAGCGGATCGCCCCGTCGCGGCAGATGATGCGGTAGCTCTGGTCGAAGGGTTCGCCGTTCTGCACCAGCCCGACCATGAAGCGCTCGATCACCCGGCGGTCGTCCGGATGAACCAGCTCGATCCAGTCTTCCGGCACGAAGGGCCGCTCCCGCGGAACACGGAAGACATCACGCAGGGTGGGCGAAGAGGTCGTGACCTTGTTGCTCAGGTCGATGGAGTAGACGCCCAGCTTGCCGATGCCCTCGGCCGCGGCCAGGGCCCGGTCCCGCACGCGCAGCTCGCCCAGGGTGGCGGCCAGGCGCACGTTGGACTCCCTCACCTGGCTCGCATCGTCCTGCTGACGCCGGTAGAGATGGCCGATCAGCAGCGCCGAACCGCCCGAGACGATCAGGAAGGCCGTCAGCAGGATGCCGGTCTGCCAGGCTTCCCGATACCACTGCACGAGATAGTCGTGGCTCGACAGGCTCACCCCCACCACAAAGGGCAGGCCATCGACCCGCTGCACGGCCAGGAAGCGTTCGCTCCCGTCGCCACCATCGCCGCTGTCCGTGGCGCGGAACACCGCGGCGTTCTGGCCAGCGCCCAGGCGCTCGCGCACGCCCTCGGCCGACCACACCTCGCCGATCTCGCCGGCCGGGCCGGTGACGGGCGGGTAGCGGGTGATGAGGCTCAGATCCTGATAGCGCAGCATCGCGCTGCCGCCGGGCCCGAGGCTCGGGCGGGACAGCATCGCGGTGAGGTACTCGACCGGCACGATGGCCACCACCACCCCGGCGAAGCTCCCGTCGGCGCGGTTGTAGCGGCGGGCAAAGGGTACGATCCAGATCTTCACGACCCGCCCGATCACCGGCCGCGACACCGTAAGCCCGGCCGCGGGATTGGCCTTCAGCGTGCGGAAGTATTCCCGGTCGGAGATGTCGGCCTTCAGCACCGGACCAAGGGCCCCTTCCCAGCGCAGCGCGCCGTTGGCGTCGTAGACGCGCACGCCCTCGATCTCCGGCAACCAGCCCTTGTAGCGCATCAGCATTGCGCGGATCTCGTCGGCGGTGAGGTAGGACTGCCCTTCCGCCTCCTCCCGTTCGAGCTCGTCCGCCAGCGCCCGCAGCGCCAGATCGATGGTGCGACCGCTGTTGGCGAGGCCCTGATCAAGGGCGCCGGCCAGGTTGCGGGCGTTCTGGGCTACCAGGGCCTCCGTCTGGGCGCGGCTGCCGATGAGGCTGAACACCCCCAGCCCGATCGCCAGCAGGTTGCTCAGGACCACCGCCATGATCAGCACGACGACGAAACGTCGCTGTCGCTCCGGCGCGAGGAGGGTGGAGAGGAAACGGGACAACACGTTCATGGGCGGCGACGACCTGGATCGGCATGCGGACTCGACCTTTCGCAACCCGTTGCGAAGGCCTGTCGCTCTCTATCGGCATCCAGCTGCTGCCCTGAAGGCTGGACGCGGTGACGGGCCCTATCGGCGGGCGAAGATCGGGGCGCTGAGGATCACCTGGCGCTGGATTCCCACCAGCCGTTCGACGATCACCCGCCACGCCAGACTATCCACCCGGGCCCGCGCCGCCAGATGCAGGCTCGCGCGAAGGTCGGGAGATTCGGCCAGCGCCACCGCCCCGGCCACGAAGCCGGGCTCGTCGCCGGGCTCGGCCAGCCAGCCGTGCACCCGGTGGTCGATCAGTTCATGGGCAGCAGCATCCCGATAGGCTACCACCGGCAGGCCGCTGGCGAGCGCCTCCGCAACCACGTTGCCATAGGTTTCGGTAAGACTTGGAAACACGAACAGGTCGGCGCTGGCGTAATGCGCGGCCAGCAGCACGCCGGTCTGGGCGCCGACGCACACCGCCTCCGGCAGGCGCGCCCGCAGCTGCGGCAGGGCCGGGCCATCACCCACCAGCACCAGCCGCGCCCGGGGGTGACGGGCTCGGACGGCCACGAAGGCCTGCTCCAGCAGGGCCAGGTTCTTCTCGGGGGCGACGCGACCCACGTACAGCACCGCCAGATCATCGGGCGCCAGCCCCCACTGGCGGCGCAGGGCGTCGCTGCGCCGGGCGGGATCGAAGAGGGTCGTATCCACCCCGCGGGAGACCACATCCACCCGCGGGATGCCCTGCCCCGCCAGCTCGGCGCACAGGGCGCGGGTGGGCACCAGGGTCAGGTCGGCCCGGTTGTGGAACTTGCGCAGGTAGGCCGCGATGGGGCGCTTGAGCCAGCCCACGCCATAGTGGCCGGTGTAGCGATGGAAGTTGGTGTGGAACTCGCTGATCACCGGCAGGCGCAGCTTGCGCGCCGCGGTGAGCGCCGACCAGCCCAGCGGCCCTTCGGTGACCACCTGCACCACGTCCGGCCGCTGGTGCGACCAGCGCCGCAGCAGCACCTTCTGGGCCGGCAGGCCGAGCTGCAGGTTGGCGTATTTCGGGATCGGGATGCCCCGGGCGAGCATCTGCTCCACCCCGTCGGCGGCGATGACGGCCCCTTCGTGGGCCTGGCGCGGGCGGATCAGATCCACCCGGTGGCCGGCGGCGACGAGCCCCTCCACCATGCGGCCGGTGGTCATCGCCACCCCGTTGATTTCGGGCGGATAGGTTTCGGTCACCACGGCAACCCGCAGCGGGCCCTTGTGGCTGACGATTTCCTGGCAGACGAGTCCGGCGTTGTCCATCCGCGCAGTGTCGCCGGCGGATGCTGCACGGGCGTTACCGCCAGGTGATGGCCGGATGACGCCCGCGCCGGTCAACGAAAAATCGGCGAGTCTCCACCCGGCTGGCTGCCCCGGCCGGGTGGAAACTCGCCGATCTCTCAGGAGGGCGACCACTGCCGCCCTCCCCCTCCCAGCCCTTGCTGGCGCTTACTGGCCGCCCTGGTCGGTGGTGCCGATGACCACGGTGGTCACCTTGCCGCCGATGGTCAGCAGCAGGCGCACCGGCAGACCGCCCGGCGGCACGTTGGTGGCCGACACGCTCATGCTCTGCGGATCGTGCTTGATCCACGCCGGCACCGGGCTGCCGTTTTCCATGCGGATGGTGCTGGCGGCAAGGGCAGACTGCCCTTCGCCGGCATACACATCCTTCGGCACGTTGAACACGAAGGTGGACTCGCCGCGCGGGATGCTCACCCGCACGAGGCCCGTCTGCGTGGCCGCCGGTGCCTGCAGGAGCTGCACATTGACGCCGGACTGGCTGCCCTCGGAAGCCACCGCCGCCGACGCCCCCGAACCGCTGCCAGCGGCCGGCGCCGAAACCGCGCCGGACACACCGCCGCTTCCTGCGGTGGCCGGAGCCCCCGCCTGCACGCCGCCGCTGCCCGCCGTACCGGAACCGGAACCGATGCCGGCGCCCGAGGCGATGCCGCCCGAACCAACCGAGCCCAGGCCGGACGACGCGGTGCCACTGCCACCCAGACCTCCGCCCGCACCGCCAAGACCGCCTCCCGTGGCGCCGGTGAGGCCGCTGCTGGCGCTACCGCCAGCGAGACCGCCGGAAACGCCACCCGAGCCACCCACCACGCCGGTGGAGCCGCCCGTGCCCGGCAGGGCCGAATCGAACACCTGCGCCTGGGGTTGCACCGGCGTGTAGGTGGTGACCGGGGTGGCCGGAACCGGCGGCGGCGGGACGACGCTGTCCAGCGCCGAGATGTTGCCGGTGGTGCTGGCGGTGGTGGCAACGAGGCGGTAGTTGCCCGCGTCGGCACCGGCCAGGGCAATGCCCTGCACCTGGATCGGCTTGCCGAGGCCGACCTCTGCCGTATCGAAGCTGGCGCTGGTGTAGGACAGGTTCAGCAGATCGCCGGCCAGACGATTGTCGGACAGGCTGACCGGGGCGCTGGTGCTGCCGTCGTACAACTTGCCGGTGGTGCTGGCAGCAACCGTCAGGGCACGGGCGGCCACGTCGGCAGTGGCGCCGGAGAGGTCGCTGACCGTGTAGTTGCCGGCGTCGGCGCCGGTGAGGCCCAGGCCGGCGATGGTCACCGCCTTGGCATTGCCAGCCTGCTTGTTGGCAAAGCTGCCGGTGACGCCACTGGCGTCGATGCCCACCGTGTCGCCCATCACCACGCCGGCCAGCACCGCAGCGCCGGTGTCGAGGCTGGCCACGCGGGTGCCGTCGTACACCTTGTTGGCGGCAACGATGCCGCTGGCGGTGAGGGCCTTGGCGGTGATGTCGGCAAACGCCGCCGCATCGCCGATGGTGTAGTTGCCTGCATCGACGCCGCCCAGGGCCAGGCCGCTGACGGTGACCGCCTTGGCCACGCCCACGTGCTTGCTGGCGAAGCTGCCGGTGGCCCCGGTGGCCACCAGGCTCACGTCGTCGGCACCCTGCACGCCACTGGTGAGGCGGCCGGCAGCGGTGTCGAGGGTGGCCGCGGTGGTGCCGTCGTACACCTTGCTGGCGGCGCTGATGCCACCGGCGGTGAGGGCCCGCGGGGTGATGTCGGCAGTCGGTGCCGCGCGGGTCGTCACCGTGTAGTTGCCGGCGTCGGCGCCGTCGAGGACGAGGCTGGTGATCGCCACCGGCTTGGCCGTGCCGACGTTCTTGTCGGCGAACTGGCCGGTGCCGCTGACGCCCACGCTGTCGCTGCCCACCAGGCCGCTGAAGCTGGCGGCGCCGGTGTTGAGGGTGGCGGCGGTGGTGGCGTCGTACACCTTGTTGCTGGCGGTGATGCCGCTCACGGTGATCGCCTTCGGGGTGATGTCGGCGGTGGTGGTGGCCGTGCCGGTGAAGACGTAGTTGCTTGCGTCCGCACCGCCCAGCACCACGTTGCCGATGGTCACCGTCTTGCCGGTGCCGGCGTTCTTGTCGGCAAAAACGCCGCTGGCGCTGGCCACGCTCAGCACGTCGCCCGCCAGCTTGCCGCTGAAGCCCGCCGCGCCGGTGTTGAGGGCGGCCGCCACGTTGCCGTCGTACACCTTGCTGGCGGCGGTGATGCCGGTGACCGCCGTCAGGCTGGCCGGGGTGATGTCGGCGGTGAGGCCGACCGGCAGCTGCAGCGTGTAGGAGCCCGCGTTGGCGCCCGAGAGCGCGATGCCGGTAACGGTGACCGCCTTGCCGGTGCCGGCGTTCTTGTCGGCGAACACGCCGCTGCCGAGGCCCACGCTCACCACGTCACCGTCCAGCAGGCCGGACAGCACGGCACCGCCGGTGCCGAGCACAGCCGCGGTGGTGCCGTCATACACCTTGCCCAGGGCCTGCACGCCGGAGATGGTGAGCAGGCGGCCGAGGATGTCGGCGGTGGTGATGGCGGTGGTGTTGAAGGTGTAGTTGCCGATGTCGGCGCCGGTCACGCTGATGCCGTTCACCGTCACCGTCTTGCCCAGGCCGCCGTTGGCGTCGCTGAAGGCGGCGCCGGTGTAGCTGACGGCGAGGCTGTCGCCGCTGGCCCGGTTGTCGGACAGGGTGACGCTGGCGGCGGCGGTGCCGTCGTAGGCCTTGTTGATGCCGGCGGCCGACACGTTCAGCGTGGCCTTGCTGATGTTGGCGAAGGCGGCGGTGGTGGTGTTGGCGGTGTAGTTGCCTGCGTCGGTGCCCGACAGGCTGATGCCGGAAACCCCCACGTACTTGTTGAGGCCGACGTTCTTGTCGAGGAAGTTGGCGGTGTAGCCGAGGGTCAGCACGTCGCCGTTCACCCGGTTGTCCGCCAGGCTGACGGTGGCCGTGGTGGTGCCGTCGTACACCTTGTCGACGCCGGTGGCGGACACCGTCAGGGCACGCGGGGTGATGCTGGCGTGCATGCCGGTGGGCTGGATCAGGTTGTAGTTGCCGCCATCCGCGCCCGACAGCACGAAGGCGCTGCCGTTCACCAGCTTGTTGGTGCCGACGTTCTTGGTGTCGAAGCTGCCGGTGATGGTGCCGATGCTCACGTCGTCGGCGCCGATCACGCCGGTGAGGCCCGCCACGCTGGTGTTGATGGTGGCGGTGGTGGTGCCGTCGTACACCTTGTCCATGGCCACCACGCCAACCACGTTCACGTTGGCCCTGGCGATGCTGGCCGTGCCGGTGGCGGTGGAGGCCACCTGGTAGTTGGTGGCGACGCCACCGTTGATGCCGTCCAGCAGGCCGATGCCGGTGATGGTCACGGTCTTGCCGGTGCCGGCGCTCTTGTCGACAAAGCGGGGGGTGCCGGCGGAGACCGGGATCACCGTCTCGCTGCCCACCAGGCCGACGAGGCTCATGCCGTTGAGGGTGGCGTTGATGGTGCCGTCGTAGGTCCGGTCGGCCACGTCGGCCACCACCGTCAGCTGGGCGCGGTCGATGGTGCTGGTGGTGTTGCTGGCGTAGGTGACGGCGTAGTTGCCGCCGCTGGCGCCGTCATTCACCGTCACGCCGCCCACCGTCACCGTCTTGCCGCTGCCGGCGTTCTTGTCGGTGAAGGCGTAGGTGCCGCCCGACAGGCTGTCGAGCGCGCCGCCGTTGCTGGCGTTGCTGTAGAGCGTGCCGGACAGCACGACCGGGGTGCCGTTGGCCGACAGGCCGCCGTCGTAGGCCTTGGTCACGTCGCTGGTGCCGACGGTGATCGCCGCCTTGTTGATGGTGCTGGTGGTGTTGCTGGCGTAGGTGACGGTGTAGTTGCCGCCGCTGGCGCCGTCATTCACCGTCACGCCGCCCACGGTGACCGTCTTGTTGCCGGTGCCCGCGTTGGCGTTGGTGAAGGCGAAGCTGCCACCCGAGAGGTTGTCCAGCGCACCGCCGTTGCTGGCGTTGTTGAAGAGCGTGCCAGACGTGACCACGGCCGTGCCGGCGGCGCTCAGGGTGCCGTCGTAGGTCTTGGTGACGTTGCTGGTGCTGACGGTGATCGTCGCCTTGTCGATGGTGCTGGTGGTGTTGGCCACGTAGCTGACGGTGTAGTTGCCGCCGCTGTTGCCATCGTTCACCGTCACCGCGCTGGTGTTCACCGTCTTGTTGGTGCCGGCGTTGGCGTTGGTGAAGGCGAAGGTGCCGCCCGACAGCGTGTCGCCGCCGAAGAGCTGGGTGCCGCCCGCCGCGACCACCGCCGTGCCGGACGCCGCGAGGCTGCCGTCGTAGGTCTTGGTCACGTCGGAGGTGGTCACCGACAGATTGGCCTTCGTCACGTTCACCGTCTGGGTGCCGCCCACGAAGGTGTAGTTGCTGGCGAGGCCGGCGCCGGCGGTGCCGTCACCCACCAGGGAAAGGCCGCTCACGTCCACCGTCTTGCCGGTGCCCACGTGGCGGGTCGCCACGCTGCCGGCGCCCGACAGGGTGAGGGTTTCGCTGCCCACCAGCGTGCCAAGGGTCAGGTCGCCCGTGCCCACCACGGTGGTGCCGTTGTACACGCGGCTGCCGGTGAGGCTGACCGCGTAGGGGTTGATGGTGGCGGTGGTGCTGGCGGTGGTGTCGGCCAGGGCGTAGTTGCCGGCGTCGGTGCCCGTGAGGGTGATGCCGGTGATGTTCACCGTGCCCGAGGTGGCGCTGGCGTTCTTGCTGGCGAAGTGGCCGGTGGCGGTATCGACCGCCAGCACGTCGCCGGCGTACTTGCCGGTGAAGCCGGCCGAGCCGGTGGCGAGGGTGGCGCTGTCGTTGCCGTCGTAGGTCTTGTCGCTGGCGGTGATGCCGGTGACGGCGCTGAGGGTGGCCTTGGTGATCTTGCCGATGTTGGCGTCGATCGCGGTGGAGCCGCTGGCGAGCTTGTAGCCATACACCACGATGCTGCCGGCGCTGGCCGAGTCGATCACCGGGCTGACCGAAACCTTCTTGGCGCTGCCGACGTTCTTGTCGTCGAAGCTGCCGACGGTGCCGAAGACGACCGCGTCGCTGCCGACGAGCCCGGCGGTGACGTTGTAGTTGCCCTGGACGAGCGTGGCGGCGGTGGTCGAGTCATAGACCCGCTCGACGCTGCCGGTGAGGGCCACGGAGAGCTCCGGCGCCAGGGTGTAGAGCAGGCCGTTGCCGGTGCCCAGCACGCTGGTGGTGCCGTAGGTGGCGTCGTACTGCTTGAGGTCCGGCGCGAGGCCGCCGAGGGTGTCGGCTGCCGGGTCGGTGGACCACACCTGCCAGTGGCCGGCATCCACCGTCAGCGCGGCGGCGCCGGCGTGGTTGGTGAAGTTGGCGGCCGAGGCCAGGGTGATGTCGGACGCGCCGCTGACGGTGATGCCCTTGTCGAGCACGATGTCGCCGCTGGTGGTGCGCAGGGTGACCGGACCGCTGGCGGTGATGCCGTCGATGCCGCCGGCGGTGCCCACCGCCAGGGTCTGGGCGTTGGCGAGGGACAGCGCGCCGGAGACGCTGCTGGCAGCCACGGTGCCGATGCGGTTGGCGTTGTCGAGGGTGACCGACTGGGCGCCGGTGATCGCCAGCGTGCCCACGCGGACCGCGGTGTTGGCAGCCTGGGTGAGGTTGCCGGTGCTGCCCACCGCCAGGTTGGCGGCGGTCACCGAGCCGAGGGCCAGATCGCCGCTGGCGTTGAGGGTGGCGTTCATGCCCACCGCGGTGGCGGCCACGCTGCCGCTGAACTGGTTGCCGGCGTTGGCGAGGTTGAGGGCACCGGCGCCGCTCACGGCGGAACCGGCGTTGGCGGCGCTCTGCTGGACGATCAGGCTGACCGAGCCCAGATCCAGCGCGCCGGACTGGTTGATGCCGGTAATGCCCGACGAGCCGGAGTCGCTGAAGGTGCCCTTGGTGGTGATCTTCAGCAGGCCGCCGATGTTGTTGCTGTCGCCCAGCACGATGGCGTTGCCGCCGGCGACCGCCGAGATGGTCTTGCCACCGGCGTCCGACACCACCTGCAGGCCGCTGGCGAGCTTGGCGCCGGCGACGCTGGCGGTGGAGGTGGTCACCCCGTTGAAGGCCGAGGCCTGCAGGGTGGTGCCGCTCATGCTGAGGGTGATCACGCCGAACAGGCGGATCTCGTTGCCCGACACGGCTGCCGAGCCACCGCCGATGAGGTTCTTCGACGAATTGCCGGAGCTGAACTGGCCTGCGCCGACCAGATCGAAGCTGCCGCCCACCTGCAGGAAGGCATCCTCGGCCGGCGGGGTGCCGGCCTTCTGGGTGACGGCGCCGGTGCTGTCGAGGGTGAAGGCGCCGGCGATCAGGGAGTCGTCGAGCACGGTGCCGGCGGCGTGGACGTTCTTGACGGCAACGTCGGCGGCTTCGTATGCGGAGGTGTCGAGGGTCAGGTTGCCGCCGATCAGGATCGGGGAGCCCACGGCCTGGGTCAGCGGGCCGCCGAGGGTCAGGCTGACGTTGGAGCTGCCGGCGGTGTTGGTGATGCCGACGATCTGCAGCGCGGCGGTGTCGACGGTGCCGACCTCGACGCCGTCCTGATCCACGAAGGCCAGGCTGGCGCCGCCGGAGAGCAGTGCGGCGAGCACATCCACGTCGTTGCCGGTGTTGGTGAGGGTGACGTTGCCGGCCGACTTGATGGCCAGCTTGGCGGCCTTGATCGGCGCGCCACCGCTCTGGGTGATGACGCCGGCCGATTCGAGGCGCAGCTCGTCGAGGGCGTGGGTGCCACCCAGCGCGGCAACAAAGTTGAGGCCGCCGCTGCCGGTGGCGAGGCGCAGGGTGCGCGGGGTGCCGGCGGCGTCGCTATCGACCGTGCTGGCGAACTGGATGGTGCTGGTGCCGCCGCCGGTGTTGATGCTGACCGGGCCGGTCAGGGTGGTGGCGGACGCGAAGGTGACATCGGCGCCGTTGGTGATGATGTCGCCCGCGGTGCTGATGCCGCCACCGGCGGTGATGTGGACGGCCCCGTCGGCGTTGATGTCGCCGGACGCCGACAGCGCCGTGGTGCCACTTTGATTGAGGGTGACGCCGCCCGCGTTGGTGGTGGTGATGCCGGCGTTCACCGCGAGATGGGTGCCGGCGAGGCTGACCCCGGCGGCGGTGTCGGTATCGACGGCGCCGTTCAGGGTGGTGGTGCCGCTGCCGGCGGTCTGGACCAGCGCGCCGGCGCTGATCGCGTTGGCGGTCACGTCGTGGGCGCTGGTGACGGTGAGGGTGCCGAGGCGGCCATTGGCCGCGCCGCCTACCGCACCGGTGAAGCCCACGTCGCCGCTGCCCGCGACCACGGTGAGGTTGTTGCCCTCGCCGGCTTCGGAGTTCAGCGTGCCGCCGAAGCTGACCGCGCTGTTGGTGGTGGTGACGGTGACGCCCGTGAGGAGCTCGACCGCGTCGTTGTAGGTCTGGGCGCCGCTGGTGGTCACGTTGCCGCCGAGGCGGGTGGTGCCGCCGACGTTGGTGGTGACGCTGGCCGCGTGCACCGCGTCGGCGAACAGGGTGGTGCCGGTGCTATCCACCGCCAGGGCGCCGAGGGCGGTGGTGCCGCCGACCAGGCCGCTGAAGGTGACGTCGGCGCTGCCGCTGCCCACGGTGAGGGCCGCCGTCTGGCCGGCGGCCGAATCGACGGCCTTGTCGAAGGTGACCGCGCTGTTGGTGGTGGCGAGGCTGACGCCGGTGAGCACCTCCACGTCGTCCTGGAAGTGCTGGGCGCCGGTGGTGGTGATGTTGCCGCCGAGCTGGGTCTTGCCCGGGGCGTCGGTGGTGACGCTGGCTGCCGTGACGGCCGCGTTGAACAGGGTGGTGCCGCTGCTGTTCACCACGATCGCGCCCGGCGCGCCCTTCACGGCGCCGCCGACCACGCCCATGAAGCTCACGTCGCCGGAGCCGGCATTGACGGTGAGCGGGTTGGCTTCGCCCACGCCGCCGGTGACCTGGGAATCGACGGTGCCACCGAAGGTGACCGCGCTGTTGGTGGTGGCGAAGGCGAGCGGAGCCTGCAGCTCGACCGCGTCGTTGTAGGTCTGGGTGCCGGTGGTGGTGATGTTGCCGTTGATCTGGGTGGTGCCGCCGGCGTTGGTGGCCACGCTGGCCGCAGTCACCGCCGCGTTGAACTTGGTGGTGCCGGTGCTGTTGACCGTGACCGCGCCGAGGGCGGTGGTGCCGCCGACCACGTCGGTGAAGGTGACGTTGCCGCTGCCGGTGCTGACCGTGAGGGCGTTGGTCTCGCCGGTCTGGGAATCCACGGTCTTGTCGAAGGTGACGGCGCCGTTGGCGGTGCCGAGGGTGATGCCCGAGCGGACTTCGACGATGTCGTGATAGACCTGCGCGCCGCTGGTGGTGGTGACGTTGCCGTTCAGCAGGGTGGAGCCCGGCTCGTCGGTGGTGACGCTGGCGGCGCTCACCGCCCCGTCGAAGCGGGTGGTGCCGGCGCTGTTGACCACCAGCGCGCCGAGGGGGCTGGTGCCGCCAACCGCGCTGCTGAAGGTGGCGTTACCGGTGCCCACCGATACGGTGAGGCCGCGCGGGGTGCCGTCAGCGTCGAGGCTGCCGTTGAAGACCACGTCGCCACTGCCTGCGCCGGTGCTGAGCACGCGGTCGCCCCCGGTGACCTGGGCCGCGCCGGTGATGCTGATGTTGCCGCCGGCCGCTGCCGAGGCGGCCACGCCGCCGCTGGTGTCGATGGAGCCGGCCAGATGCACGCCGCTGCCGCCGGTGAGATCCACCGCGCCGCCGGTGCCGGTGCCCTGGCCCAGCGCGGTGATGGTGGAAGTGGTGAGCACGCCGTCGGCGTTGAGGGTGACGCTGCCCGCCGAAGCGCCGCTGGCACCGGCGCTGCCGCTGGTGATCAGGGTGCCGGTGTGGACGTTGCCGCCGCTGGCGGTGGTGGCGACGTGGATCGCCCCGCCGTTCTGGTAGGCGCCGGCGGCGTAGGTGATGTCGCCGAGGGTGGAGATGGCGACCGAGGACGAATCGAAGCTGCCCACGCCGGTGGCGCTGAAGCTGCCGCCGCGGGTGGTGACGGCTTCGCTGACGGTGACGGCCACCGGGCTGCTGCCCAGGTCGATGGCGCCGCCCTGGGTGCTGATGCCGGTGACGACACCGTCGCCGCCGCCCACGGCGTAATCGGCGCCGCTGCGGTAGGTGAAGCCTTCGCCGACGCCGGTGATCCTGGCTGCCACCAGATCGACGGCGTTGGTGGTGTCGAGCAGGCTGGAGGCCTTGGCGGCGTTCACCAGCAGCTTGCCGGCGTTGATCTCGTTGCTGCCGTCGGCCTGGCTGACTGCGCCGGCCGCGGCGTTGAGGCGCACCGTGCCGCTGTTGCCGATGGCCCCAGCGCCGTCGCCGGCACCGCCTCGGGCGGTGATGGTGCCCGCCACGGTGAGGGTGTCGCCGGCGGTGGTGAGGGTGATGTTGCCGGCATCGCCGCCGGCGCCGCCGAGGCCGATGTCGGCATCGGAACCCGAGGTGATGATGTTGCCGGTGCGCAGGTTGCCGGTGCTGCCAGTGGCGGTGGTGGTGAGGCTCACCGAACCGCCGGCAGTGCCCGGGGTGGCGCTGCGGGTGTCGATGGTCTGGCCGGCCGAGTCGATGCCCGGGGCCGACAGGCTGATGGACGCGCCGCCGGTGGTGATGCCGGTCGGATTGACCGAGCCGATGGTCAGCGCGAGCTTGCTGGACAGGTTGACCGCGCCGGTGGCGTCGGAGGCGAAGGTGCTGACCTCGTTGAGGGGCACGCCGGTGTTGGCGGCGTTGAGGGTGTAGCTGCCGCTGCCCTGCAGGCCGAGCTTGGCCGACAAGATCGCGCCAGTCTGGGTGACCGGGCCGGCGGAACTCAGCACGGTGCTGCCCAGGGTTTCGACGCTGGTCACCGAGAAGCCGTCGGCGTCGGTGAAGCGGATGGTGCCGCTGGGGGTGGACGTGCTGCCGGCGATGGCCGCGTCGGCGGCGTCGCGCACCTTGACGGTGAGGCTGTTCACGTCGTTGCCGGCGGCGTTGAGGATGATGTCGGCGCCGCTGTTGCTGAGGGACTTCACCGTGAGGGTGTCGGCCACGACGGTGCCGGGGAAGCCGCTGCTGTCGGTGGAGATCGCCCCGTGGGCGGTGAGCGTGGCGGCGCCGGTGGTCTCGATCTGGCGCACCGCGAAGCCGTTGGCGTCGTTGTAGGTGATGGTGCCGCTGCCAGCCGCCGCGCCCCCGGCGTTGCGGCTGCGGAGGCTCAGCTTGGCCACGTCGTTGGTGGCGTTGGTGAGGGTGATGCTGCCGTTGTTGGCGGTGGTGACGGCGAGGGAATCCGACGCAATGGTGGCGCCCGCCCCGACCTGCTGGACGAGGCCGACGGCATCCACCGTGACGGCACCGCTGGAGCTGATGTTGGCCAGATCCGCGGTGGAGCCGGAGGTGATGGAGATGGTGCCGGTGCCCGCCTGGTAGCTGTAGTACTGGCCCATCACGAAGCCGCCGGTGCCGGAGGCGGTGACGTCGATGGTGCCCGCGCCGCCGGTCTGGAGCATCAGCGGGGCGCCGGCCGAGCCGGTGGAGTGGGTGATGGTGTCGCCGGAGAGCAGCAGGTTGCCGCTGGTGGAGATCACGCTCTTGGAGAGGTTGACCTCCTTCTGGGCGACCACATTCACGCTGCCGCTGCCGGTGGTGATGGTCTGGTTGACCTGCACGTTGCCGTTGGTGGCGGAGCCCGGCGTGGAGGTGGTGGCGTACAGCGAGACGCTGCCCGAGCCGGTGGTGAGGGTGCCCGGGGTGGTCAGGTTGCCGTCGAGGGAGCGGAACTCGATGTTGCCGGTGGTGGTGGTGAGGTTTTCGGTGGCCAGCACGAGCTGGGTGCCGGCGATGGCGGTGATCGAGGTGCTCTGGGCCAGCTTGCCGGTGAGGGCGTTCATGCTCAGCTGGTTGGCGTCGCGGATCGACACCTGGCTGCCGGTGGAGGTGACGGTGACCTGGCCGGTGAAGTCGTTGAGGGCGCTGTCGAGGGTGATGTTGCCGGTGTTGCCGAAGATCGAGGCGGTGGTGGACTTGATCGACGAGCCGGTGGTCTGGGACACCGCGACGCCCTTCAGCACCATGTCGACACCGGTGGCGTCGACGCTGTGGGTGTCGAGGTCGAGGACGCCGTCGGTGGTCTCGATGCTGGAGGCCGCGCCGGCCACCACGTTGCCGGTGAGCTTGAGGCCGGCGGTGCCGGCGCCGCCCAGATCCTTCAGGGTGAGCGCGCCGGTGGTGATGAAGCTGCCGAGGTTGTCCAGATAGGTCTTGTTGAGGGTGACCACACCGGCCTTGCCCGCCAGCGTGGCGGCCGACAGGGTGCCGGTGTCGGCGACCTGGGCAACGGTGCCGGTGAGCTCCTTGCCGGTGACGCCGAGGGTCACCGTGCCGGCGGTGGCCGAAACCACGTTGAGGGTGGCGTTGGTGGCGCCGACGATCTCGATGGCGGTGCCGGCGGTGCTGGCGGTCTGGGTGGTGCCGAGCAGGCTGATGTTGAAGGCGTTGCTGCCGCCATCGACGCGGATGCTGCCGCTGTCGGCATCGATGACGGAGCCGAGGGACTGGGTCACGCTGTCGCCGCCCAGGAACACGTCGCCGTGGGCGGTGATGCTGCGCACGCCGATGGCCAGCGCGCCGCTGGCGCCGTCGCCGGTGGCGGTGCGCAGGCGCAGGCCGCCGGCGCTGGTGATGCTCTGCGTCAGCGAGAGGCCGGAGGTGGAATCGTAGGCGTCGAAGTCGTACTGGACGGCGGCGTTGTCGCCCACCGAGATCGCCCCCAGCTGGAAGATCTTGTTGCCGGTGTTGGCGAGCACCGCCGAGCTGCCGCCGGTGACGTTGAGGGTCTTGACATCCACCGAGGTGGTGGCGCTCTGGGTGATCGCGCCGGTGATGGCGCCGATGGTCGGGGTGCTGTCGCCGAGTACCAGGCCGCCGTTGGGGGCGCTGATGTTGGGCAGGGCCAGGGCGCTGGTGCCGCGGATGGTGACCGCGCTGGCGCTGGCGCTGGCGCTGGCGGTCTGCACCGTGCCGCTCAGCACGATGTCGCCAGCGGCGGTGCCGTCGTGGCCGGTGAGGGTGATGGTGCCGCCGCTGGTGCCGGTGGACGGGCCGGTGCCGACGCTGCCGCCGGTGGCGTTGATGCTGCCGGCGGCCTGGATGATGCCGCGGCCGGTGAGGGCGATGTTGGCGCCGCCGCTGGCGTATTCGCCGGCGGAGATGCCGTAGGTGGCCAGGTTGAGGGCACCGCCGTTGGTGGTGAGGGTGACGTTGCCGGTGGAGGTCTTGATCGGGCCGGTGAGGGTCAGGCCGCCGGTGGTGTCGTTCAGGCTGAAGGCGCCGCTGCTGGCGTTGTTCAGGTAGAAGGGGCCGACGCTGCCGATCACGTTGTTGCCGGTGAGGCTGATCGCGCCCAGGGCCGACGGGTTGGCGTAGGTGGGCGAGGTGCCGCCGCTCTGGTCGGGGCCGGACACCGCGCCGGGGGTGGTGAGGACGCCGGCGGTCTGGGTGATGGTGCCGCCCGAGGTGAGCTGGATGCCGTTGGCGCCGGCGCTGATGTCGCCGCCGAGGGTGAGGCTGCCGTACACCGAGCGCATCATCGCGCTGCCGCCGGTGGTGAGGGTGCCGGTGCTGTTGTTGGTGATGTTGCCGCCGCCGGTGAGGGCGATGCCGCCGGTGCCGGCGCTGATGGCGCCCTGGATGTTGACCCAGCCGTTGGTGTTGCCGCCGTAGCCGCCCACGCTGACCGACTTGGTGGCGGTGTTGGCGGTGAGGCTGCCGGCGCTGGCCAGGGTGATGCCGTAGTTGCCGTTGGAGATGCTGACGTTGCCGGTGGCCGACGAGACGGCACCGACCACCGTCAGGTTGCGATTGATGTCGTAGAGGTTGAAATTGCCGCCGGTGGCGAAGTAGCCGAGCCGGTAGATCTCGTTGTTTCCATTGAGATTGACGGAGCCGCTCACAGCGCCGCTGAGGTCGGTGGTGTCGGAATCGGAATAGATGCGGCTGGTCTGGGTGACGTTGCCGGTCAGCGGCACGTCGGCCCCGGCCACGCCGGTGCCGACGCCGCCGAGCACCAGCTTGCTGCCGCCGTGCAGCTCGATGTTGTTGAGCTGAACGTTGTTGGCGTTGCGGATGAAGATGTCGTTGCCCGAGCCGCTGATGTAGAGCCGGTTGTTGAGGGTGACGTTGCCACCCCCCGCGTCGAGGATCAGGTCGTCACCGCCGCCGTGGTGGGCCTGCAGATCGACGGAGTTGATGATTCCGGCAGCGCCGGAATAGATCTCGATACCCTTGGCGTACATCGTGCCGCCGGTCAGGTTGACGCCGCCGCTGGTGGTGATGGTGATCTTGCCGGCACCGCCGTGATGGCCTTCGATGGAGCCCGAGGCGCTGAAGCCACCGGCACCGGCGGTCAGCACCATGCCCTTGCCCCGGTTGGTGCCCGACAGCGTCATGGCGCCCTCGGTGGTTGCGGTGAGCAGGGTGTCGTAGCTGCCGTCGTAGATGTTGGTCAGCAGGAGCCCGTTGCCCTCGGCATCCTTGTCGTAAAGGGTGATCGCGCCGCCGCGGCGCACATAGCCGACCTGGCCGATCTCGTTGGTCACGTTGCTGAGGTTCAGCGGGCCGCCCAGCTGGAAGGCCTGGATGACGCCCACCTTGACCGCGGTGTTGGCCGCCTGGCTCACGGCGCCATTCGCGTACAGCCAGTGGCCGCCACTGCCGTTGAGGCTCTGGTAGGTGTTGCTGCCGAGCACCAGGCCGCCGCGGTTGCCGGCGACGCCCGCCGTGATGTCGCCCAGCTGCACGGCGGCGGTGTCGTCGATGGTCACCGCGGCGCTCGAGTTGCTGCCCGCATTGACGGTGCCCGCGAGGGTGACATCCCCGAGGGTGTTGGTGGCGTAGTCGCTGCCGTACAGCGTGACCGTGCCGGAGGTGGACGAGATGGTGGAGCCCGCCGACTGGGTGATGCCGCGGCCGCGCAGCACCACGTTGCCGGTGGTGGCGGTGATGTTGCGGGTGCCGACGGCCAGGGCGCCCACACCGGTGCGGATGTCCACCCCGGTGGCGGTGACGTCGCCGGTGAGGGCCATGCCGGTGACGCGGCCCTTGGCCTGGATGGTCAGGGCGCCGCCGAGGGTCACGCCGCCCAGCTCGTCGATGATGTTGGAGTTGTCGCCGACATTGATGGTGGTGGTGGACGCCACCTTCAGGGTCTTGATGTTGATGGTGTCGCTGTAGCTGGCGCCGGAGTCGTACTGGAGCACGTCGCCGCGCACGTCGGCGTTGCTGGCCGTCAAGCCACCCGAGAGCTGGCCGATCTCGAGGGTGCCGCCGGTGGCGGTGGCCGCGCGCACGACGACCGCGCCACTGCTGGCGCTGGCCACATAGGCGTTCTGCAGCAGGATCGCCGAGGTGCCGGCGGTGTCGGCGTCGGTGCTGGTGAGGGTGCCGTACGACTGGATGCGCCCGCCGCCGCCATTGACGCGGATCTTGCCGCTGCCGGCGTTCACGGTGGAGGCCATGCCGGCGGCGCCGGTGTTGCCGAAGGTCACGCCGACGCCCGAGAGGTTCACCTGCCCGCTGGTGGTGGTGATGTCCAGGTAGTCGCCGGTGAGGTTGAGTGCGCCGGCGCTGGAGCTGACCGTGATGGCGCCGCCGGTGCTGGTGAGGTCGGTGTCGTAGCCGTTGGAGATGTTGCCCGAGGCGCTGAGGGTGATCGCGCCGGCGGCGGTGGTGAGGTCGGCGTAGTTGGCGAGCGTGAGCGTGCCGTTGGGGGCCGCGATGCTGATCGGTGCGCCGCTGGCGGTGCTGGTGACCGAGCCATAGACGGTGACGTTCTCGTCGCCGGCCACGTTGTTGGCGCTGCCGGTGGTCTGCAGCTGCAGGCCGGAGGCGCCGTCGTAATACTGGGCGTAGATGTTGCTGCCATTGATGAGCAGGCGGCCGGTGCTGTTCACCGCCACCAGGCTCTTGGCCGAGACGTTGCGGTTGAGGCTCAGGTCGGTGCCGGTGCTGACCAGGATGTCGCCGAGGCTGTTGGCGCCGCCGACGCTGCCGCCGCCCACGTCCCAGCCCACCGAGATGGCGCCGCCGCCGGTGCCGTTGAAGGTCAGGTCGTTACGTTCGGCGGCCTTGCTGTAGAGGTTCTGGGCGACGCTGATGGCGCCGCTGCCGCGGGTGAAGGTGACGGCGTCGTCGAGCCAGGTGTTGATGGTGTTGAGGGTCACCGTGCCGTTGCCGGTACGGGTGTCCACGGTCATCGCGCCGCTGCCGTTGGCCACGGTGTCGTCGCCCAGGTGGATGTTGTAGCTGGCGTTGATGGTCACGCCGCCGGCGGCGTTGGTGGTGAGGTTCTTCTCGACGGTGGTGTTGGCCGACGAGGACACCGTGAAGCTGGACAGCGGCGCCGCGCCGCCGACCACGCCGCGCAGGCGCACGTCGCCGGTGCCGGCGGTGAGGGTCAGGCTGCGCGCGGTGCCATCCGAATCGATGGTGGACAGGGCGTAGATGTTGCCCGAGGTGGCGCCGGTGGAAACCAGCCGGTTGGCGGTGAGGATGGTCGGGGTCTGCAGCTCGATGTAGCCGCCCAGGCCCTGGGTGCTGGCGCCGGAGTAGCCGCCACCGATGGCGAGCAGGTCGCCGTTCAGGTAGATCTTCTTGCCCGTGCCGGGGGCGCCGATGATGATGTTGCCGGCATTGCCGCCGTTGCGGTTGGTGGGGTTCGAGGCCTCGGGGGTTGCGTCGCCACCGGAGGTGGTGATGGCGCCCACGTTCACGTCGCCGGTGGTGGCGGTGATGCCCACCGCCGCGGCGTTACTGCCCACGCCCAGCAGGTTGTTGGCGCCGGTGGTGGTGATGGCCTGCAGGGTCACGTTGCCCTGGGCGGTCACGCTGACCACGCCGGACGCCGTGCCGGTGTCGCCGTCGGCGGTGGTGACGATGTTGGCGCCGGCAAGGGCGGTCACGTCGCCGCTGGTGGCGGTGAGATTGACCCGGCCGCCCTTGGTGCGGATCGGGTCGTTCAGGGTGATCGAGGTGCCGGTGACCGACACGGTGCCGCTGGCCTGGCCGGCGCTGCCGGCGGTGCCGCTGATGACGTTGCCGCTGGCCGAATCGAGGGTGACGGCGCCGGTGCTGCTGTCGCCGAAGGTGATCGCCCCGCCGGCCGAGGCCGACACGACCTTCACCGCGCCGGTGATGTGGGCCAGGGAGATGGCGCCCAGGCCATCGGCCGACACGCTGGTGTCGCCGCCAGCATGCACGCTGCCGGTGTAGCTGATCGAGCCGTTGGAGCCGCTGGCGGTGGTCAGGGTCAGCGCACCGCTGCCACTATCGAGGCCGGTAGCCGAGCCGCCGGTGGTGATCGAGCCGCCCGAGGCGATGGACACGCCGCTGGTGGCGCTGGCGCCGTTGAGCACGGTGGCCACCGAATTGACGAGCTGCACGCTGCCGCTGGTGGTCGCCAGCGACATCGCACCGACAAAGCGGTTGGTGGCGGTGGTGAGGTCGATGTTGCCGCCCGCGGTGAAGCTGGCGGTGCCGGCCACGTCATACACACCGGCACCCGAGACCGCGCCGCCCGCGACGACGGTGAGGTTGCCGCCGTAGGTGCGCACGGTGCCGGCATTGCTGAGGGCACCGCCGGTGGCGGTGAGGATCATGTTGCCGTTGCCGGCGGCGATCATCGAGACGCCGCTGTTCACGGTGATGTTGTTGGCGGCGGTGAGGGTCAGCGAGTAGTTCGAGAACCAGCCCAGGGTGCTGGCGACGGTGATGTTGCCGGCCTGGCTGCCGCCGCTGCCGGTGGTGACGGTGACGTTGCCGTTGGCCAGCGCGTTCTGCAGGGTGGCGACATTGAGCACCGAGTCGTCGCCGTCGGCATCGAAGCCCGAGGCGATGGTGTCGGCGCCGCTGCTGATGGTGAGGTTGTACGGGTCGAGCAGCAGGGTGCCGGCGCGGCCGGCGCTGGCGAGCAGATCAACCTGGCCGCGGAAATCCAGCACGCCCTTGCCGGAGACTTCGGCAAAGCCGCCGTCGCCGCCATTCGCGCCGCCCCGGGCGCTGATCTGGCCGAGGAAGCGGGTGTTGCCGTCGGCCCACACGATGACCTTGCCGCCGTTGCCGGTGTCGGTGGCGTCGGCGCGGATCACCGCGCCATCGGCCACGAAGGTGGCCTGGGCGTTGGCGATGTCGGGGTTCTTGCCCTGATAGTCGCCGCCCACCAGCACGGTTCCGCCGCCGGTGGCACCGGAGGCATCCAGCTCGGTGCCTTCAAACAGGCCGACGTGATCGCCGGTCAGGGTGATGCTGCCGCCGCGGCCACGCCGGCTGCCGGCGCGCAGGCTGCTGCTGTCGAGGATGGCGGTGGTGGGCGGGGTGTTGTCGGCGGGCGCGGTGGGCGCCTTGCGCTGGCCGCCGACCAGGCGGATCTGCCCGCCGGCGAGGACGCCGGAGACATCCATGGTGGCGGCAGAGAGAGTGATGTTGTTGCCCGCCTCGACGTGGACAGCGCCGCCCTCGCCTGCTTCGGCGGTGGCGTCCACGGTGCCGGAGACGGCCACGTCCTGGGCCGCCTTGACGGTGACTTCGCCGCCCTTGTCGGCGCCGGAGACATCCAGCTTGCCGGTGGCGGTCTGGGTGACGGTGTCGGCGGTGACGGTGATGCGGCCGCCGCTGCGGCTGGCGCCGGCCACCACGGGTTCGGTGGCGGCGGCGCCCTTGGCGGAAATGGTGCCGCTGTTCACGACCACCGGCGCGGTGACGCTCACCTCGCCCGCCGGGCTGCCGTCGCGGCCGGCGTCGGCGCTGACGGTGCCGGTGTTCTCGACGCGATCCGAGGCTTCCAGGACGATCTTGCCGCCCTTCATGGCCATGCCGGTGGCTTCGAGCTTGCCGCTGTTGCGCACGATGCCGCCCTGCAGGCGGTCCACGGCCCGCGCGGACAGGATGATGACCCCGCCCGGCGCCACCACGGCGCCCTTGTTCTCGACGAGAGCCTTGATCTTGGAGGGCTCGACGACGATGCCGGCGAGGCTGTTGTTGCCGTCGAACTGCAGGGTGACGCGCTCGCCCGAGGCCAGCGCGACGGTGCCCATCCGGGCGACGATCACGCCTTCATTGCGCACTTCCGGCGCCAGCAGGGCGATGTAACCGCCCAGCGCGGCGCGCAGTTCGCCTTCATTGACGACGCTGCCGGTGCTGCCGTTGCGGGCGAAGCTGGACTTGCCGGCCATGAAGTCGGCGTTGGCGACGTCGTGGGTCGAGGCCACCAGGCCGCCCACATCCACGCTGGAGCCCTTGCCGAAGTACACGCCGTTCGGGTTGACCAGCACCACCTGGCCGTTGGCCGTGATCTTGCCGAGGATCTGCGAGGCCTGGGTGTCCATCACCCGGTTGAGGGTGGCCGACGCGGCGGACGGCTGGTTGTAGTTCACCTGGGCCGCGGCGCCCACGTTGTAGCTGCTCCAGTCGATCACCGCGCGGTTGGAGGCCTGGTTGATGTCCATCCGGGCGCCGCTCTGGCTGATCGCCGCCTGGCCGGCCACCACGTTGCCGCCGGTGGGCAGCTGGCCCGCTGCCGGCGGCGCCGCGAAGGCGTTCATCCCGAGGGTGAGCAGCGCCGCACCCAGCAATCGCTCACGCCAGCGCCCCGCGCCCTCCCCCGTCACCGTGGCGGCGGCGGCGCCGCCCACCCGGGCTTCCGAACCCGTCACGCCACTGGACTTGCCGCGGCCGCGCGCGATTTCCGCGACAACGACCCAGGCATCGTGGCGATGGCTCCAGACAAGACGGTAGATTCGGTTCATCGATGCATGCCCGTTCATGGGAGCGCTCCTTCAGGATTCAGATATCAGGTGACGTGGGGGTGCGGAGGGGTGCCGGATCAGTTGGCCAGGCCGGAGGGCGCGGGCTGACGGCGAAGGAGTTCGAGCAGGTTGCCCAGGGACAGCAGGTGGGCGTAGATCAGGCCCAGCTCGCCGGTGGCGAACCATGCCTTGAGGGTGTCTTCGGAGATTTCGCGCAGCTTGGCCTCATCGACCACCAGCAGGCCCTGCAGGGTGAAGTTGCGGCCGTCGTTGAGGGCGGCGCTGGCCTGGGCTTCCATCAGGATGCCGGCCTCTTCCAGGTGCTGGACGAACTGGCGGGTGAGGATGTTCTGGCGCTGGAACTCGGTGAGCATCTCGAGGGCGCCCTGGATCGGCGCGGCCGGCTCGCCGCCGGCGTCGAACAGGGGCTCGCCTTCGGCTTCGTTGAAGCCTTCGAAGTCGCGGTCGACGCACAGGGTCAGCTGGTCTTCACCGGTCTCGGCAAAGACGAAGGGGTAGCGGCGCACGAAGGCCGGGATGTACGGGGCGGTCCACTTGCCGTCGTCGTCCACGTAGAGGTTGCGGCCGCCGGGCAGGCCGGTGAGGGCCACCGGCACGAGGTCGCCGTTTTCGACGCGCAGAAAGGCGATCGGGCTCTGGCGGGCCACTTCGGCGAATTCGCCGATGACGATGGGCAGGCTGGTGGCGTGGCCGGCGAAGTCGAGGCTGTCGGCGGGCTTGAGCTTGAGGGCGGCGTGCTGGTTGCGGTCGAGGGCGACGACGTTCTTGTAGAAGAGCAGAGTGGTCATGGTGTTGTGGTCCGTAGGCTGGGAGGGAACGGGAAGTCGGAGGCGGATCGCGGGGCGGGTCAGAACGGGAGCGTGGCCATGAACCAGAAGCGGTTCAGGTCCTTGGTGCCGTCCTGGTCCTTGCCGGTGGCGGTCGGGTTGGGGTTGGTGCCGATGCGGTGGGCCCAGGTGAGCCGGAAGTTGGCGTAGAAGGGCGAGGCCCAGGCCATGCTCATGCCGGCGCCCTGGAGTTCCAGGCTGTTTTTGGCTGCGGCGCCGGTGAAGTCGTTGTTGTGATTGACCTTGACCCGGCCCCAGTCGTAGAAGCCGGTGAGGGACAGGTTGGCGGGCAGGCGGTAACGCAGCTCGAGGTTGATCAGGTCGCCTTCGGAGCCGCCGGCCTCGCTGGCCGGATAGGCGCGCACGCCGTTGGCGCCGCCCAGGTAGAAGCGCTCGCCGGAATCCAGGTTGCGGCTGGCCATCTGGCCGCTCCAGGCGGCGAAGAGGGTGAGGTCCGGGGTGATCGCCTGCAGGCGGTTGAGCGCATAGCGGTAGATCTGGTAGCTGCCCTGGGTGTTGGCGCCGGCGGCGTCGGACACCTGGTTGGGCGAACCGCCGAGATCGACCTTGCCCGACGAGAGGGTCAGCGCGCCGGTGGTGGCGCCGCCGCCACCGAGGCTGTCGAAGGCGTTGCCGGACAGGCCGACGCTGGCCACGTTGATGCCGTAGTCGCTGGTGGCCGCGTCGAGGGATTCGTTGTAGTAGCTCTTGCGATCCCACGCGATGCGCAGGTAGAGGTTCTTCATGCGGCTGCGCACGATGGGGTAGCTGGCATCCACCCCGGCGCTGCTGGAGCGGCCGCGCAGCTTGTAGCTGGAGAACTCCGGCGTCACCACGTCGTAGCGCAGGCCCGAGTAGTTGGCGCCGAGCCGCCAGCCCTGGTTGCCGACCGGCAGCGAATACACGCCGCGCACGTACTCGCTGCCTTCGCTCTTGATGAGGTTCACCCCGATCTGGTCGCCCAGGCGAAAGGGGCTGCCGGCGAACAGCGAGGCCGTGACGCGGTTGCCGCCGGTGGAGCGCGAGCCGGTGTTGTCCACGCCCACGTCGCCACTCAGAAAGGGCTCCGGCTCCATGTTGAGGAGCAGGTCGGTCTCGCCGTCGTTGGCGCCTTCCTTCAGGTTGCCCTGCACGGTAACGCCGGGCAGGTCATCCACCAGCAGCAGGGCGCGGTCGACGGCTTCGGCATTGAGCGGCTGGCCGGGCTGCTGGGCGGCGGACACCATGCGACGCGCCACCTCGGGGGACAGGCGCAGGCTCTCGGGGGCTTCGATCAGCACGCTGCCGAGCACGGCCTCGACGATCTGGATAGTGACCACCCCGTTCTCGATCTCCTGCTTGGGCAGGTAGGCGCGGACCACCCAGCCGGCTTCCCGATACACGGCGGCCACCGCGGCGGCGGCCTTCTGCAGCTCGCTGAAATCCAGCGGGCGGCCGACCCACGGGGCTACCGCCGGCTGCAGGCGGCTCTCGTCGAGCAGGGTGTTGCCGGCGAAACGGAAGCGGCTGACGGTGATGACCATCCCGCTGGTGGGCTTCATCTCGGGCTGGGGCGCAACGCTCGGGCGGCGGACCTGGGGCAGGTTGGGCTGCTGGCCGCGCTCGATCTGCTGCATCAGCGAGCCGGCGTCGGGGGCGGCGGTCTGGGCCTGGGCGGCGCCCATGCCGCTGGCGAGCGCCAGGGCAAGAACGGCAACGGTCGTCGGGTGGGTTTGGCTATGCAAGATGGACCTCGGCAATCTGTGGCTGACGGGCACCGGCAGGCCAAAAAGCGACCTGTCACCAACTTCATCGAGCCCTGAACGGACGCAAAAATACCATCTTTCTCGTTTTTTTCAAATTTGCATTTATTGATGATTGTCGACCCTTGCCTTGGAATGCCATCCCAAGGCCGCACTTTTAACATTTTTGTGTTTTATATCAACGATGTTTTGCTGATCAATGGCCACCTCGGCGATGCTCAAAATGGGAACCACGCCAGACCAAATACCTCAAATTCGTCAAATTAGACATAATCGATAGGGGTTTTGCCTACATGGTCGCGCGGGCGGACGGACAAGGGCACGGCGCACGCCGGCCGGGTGGGCATGCATCGACGCCAAACCCCTGAAACGGCAGCGGAAAAGGCATATCATTCGGCCCCTCATGCGCATCGAACATCTCCGCCAGCGCCTTGCCGATCTGGGCGCCAAACCCGTGCACATCCAGCGCGTCCTGCGCGCCTGGACGCACGCCCTGCCCCTTTCCGCCGGCCCGGCCCGGCGCGGCCCGAACCTGCCCCAGGCGGTGCTCGACGCCCTGCCGGCGCTCACCGCCGAGCTCGACGGCCTCGCCCGGCTGCATTCCGAGCACCCGGCCGAGGACGGCTCGGCGCGCCTGCTGGTGCAGCTGCCCGACGGCCAGACGGTGGAGAGCGTGCTGCTCCCCCGCGACGGCCTGTGCGTGTCGAGTCAGGTAGGGTGTGCGGTGGGTTGCGTGTTCTGCATGACCGGCCGGGACGGCCTGCTACGTCAGGTGGGCAGCGCGGAGATCGTCGCCCAGGTGGTGCTGGCGCGGCGCCAGCGGGCGGTGAAGAAGGTGGTTTTCATGGGCATGGGCGAGCCCGCCCACAACATGGAAAACGTGATCGAGGCGATCCAGCTCCTCGGCACCGAGGGCGGCATCGGCCACAAGAACCTGGTGTTCAGCACAGTGGGGGATCACCGCGTCTTCGAGCGCCTGCCCACGCTCACGGTCAAGCCGGCGCTGGCCCTGTCACTCCACACCAGCCGCGCGGATCTGCGCTTCGAGCTGCTCCCCAAGGCCCCGCGCATCAGCCCGGACGAGCTGGTGGAGCTGGGCGAAACCTACGCCCGCCGCACCGGCTACCCGATCCAGTACCAGTGGACGCTGATCGACGGGGTGAACGACACGCCGGAAGAGCTCGACGGCATCGTCCGCCTGCTCTCGGGCAAGTACGCGATCATGAACATGATCCCGTACAACGCGGTGCCCGACCTGCCCTTCCGCCGCCCGGCGTGGGACAAGGCCGCCGACATCGCCCGCCAGCTCCACCGCCGCGGCATCCTCACCAAGCTGCGCAACTCGGCCGGGCAGGATGTGGAAGGCGGATGCGGGCAGCTGCGGGCGCGGGTGCTGGGGGATGAAGCCCGGCCGGCAGAGGTGCCGGTGAAGTTCGTGCGCGGATCGTAGCTCGGGTTCGCGCAGCGCAAGCCGACGGAACCAACCGCGGCTGGCGATTGCTTCCGTAATGGCGCGATGATTCCGGAAAGCCCGTCTGAGCCGCCGAGCAGCGGAGAAGTGGGCGGGGAAGTCCGGCGCGGCGGTCTGAGCCGGCAACGCCGGCGAGTTCCGCGCCGGCCGCCCACTTCGAGCAGCGCAGGGGAGTCATTCGCGCAGCGAATGACCGGTGAAGCCGGGTCGCCTTCTTTGCTTCCTTTCTTGGCGACGCAAGAAAGGAAGTCGCCCGCCGGGGCGGAAGCGGGGTTTCGCGGAGCATTGCTCCGCGCCGCTGGAGCCGGCCGGGTGTGCAAACCCGGCCGTGGAACGAGTCCCGGCCAATCCATGCAAAACGAAGGCACCACCCACAATCGCCAGCTGCAAGTGGGTGAGCACGGGCGAACAAGTTAGCCCCTGCAAGCTCCCCGCTCCACCAGGGCATCTCGTCGGGTTACGCCCTGACGGGCTAACCCGACCTACGCCACTATAGCGAGTGCTGCCAGCCGGCGCCCTCACCCCTCCATCAACACCTTCCGCAACCCCTCCGGCACGTCGGTGAGGACCAGGGTGTTGTTGGCCGGGTCGTACTGGACGGTGCCGGAGCGCAGGCCGGCGCGTTCGAATTCCAGCTTCCAGTCCTGGGCCGCGGCCTTGAAGCGGATCAGCGGGCGCAGGGCGCGCTTGTCGGGGACGAAGCCGGTGGCGAGGTCGACCGCCTCGTCCTGGAGGCGTTCGACGAGCTTCTGGGGGGCGTCGGGGAAGACCTGCTCGGCCACGCTGGCGAGATCCAGCGGGGCGCCGCTCTCGTGCATCTCTTCGAGCACCAGGTGAGCGCGCTCCAGCAGTTCGTCGCGGGCCGGGGCTTCGAGCTGCTGGGTGTCGGCGAAGTGGGTGAGCGTCTCGACGAGCTTCTTGGTCTCCTTGAGGGCGATCACCACGTCGGTGCAGCCGAGAAAGCGCTTGAACCAGCCGGCCACGTCACCGCGGCCCTTGAGGAAGGCGATGTAGCGCTCTGCGCCGGCCTGCCAGGCGGTGAGGTCAATGCGCCCGGCCACCTGCAGGCCCGAGAAATCCAGGTGCGGGTTGTCGTGGATGGCGAGGCCGTCGTCGATCACCGAGCCGACGGTTTCCTGCAAGAGCGCGAAGTACAGGCAGTCCGCCCCGAAGATGGTGGCGCGGGCGATGACCAGGAAGCCGGCCTCCTCCACCCCGTCCTCATCCACTCGCTGCTGCAGGTGGGCCAGCGCCTCGGCGCTGAAGGCGGGGAAATCCAGGCTGCCGTCACGGGTGTAGCGGCGCACCAGGTTGATCATCGGGAAGTTGTGCTCGTCCCGCTCGAAGCAGCCGTAGCCCTTGCCCGGGCGCTCGGCGAAGTGGCGGCACAGGCGCTCCATCAGGCCCACCGCCGGCGCGTCGATGACGTTGGGCGCCGGCCGGGGCTGGACGCGGGACGGCCCTTCGCCGAGGCGGGCGAGGCGGTGGATGACGAGGGCGGAGATGGCGTGGGTCTGTTCCATGGCGGACGGGTGCTGCGGGTGATGATTTACGGGTGAGAAGCGGCGCGGGCGCGGTGGCCGCGGCCGCTCAGAAACGCATCTTCTTGCGGTTGCCGGGCAGCTGGCGGAGCTGCTCGCGGCGCAGTTCGGCGGCGGTGGGCTTCTTTGCCGGCGCAGCCGGCTGGGCGGCGGCGAGCTCCGGCGGGATGTTGGCGCCCACGCCCCGCGGGCAGAAGCCGGTGGTGGCGCAGGTGCAATTGACGCAGGGTTTGCGGGAGGGCTTCATGAGTGCTTAACCAAACAGGACGAGCCCCCAGACTACCACCGCATTCACCAGCGCCACGAAAACCGCGGCGCTGCCGATGTCCTTGGCGCGCTTGGCAAGGTGGTGCTGCTCGAAGGAGATGCGGTCCACCGCCGCCTCGACGGCGGAATTGACCAGCTCGACCAGGATCACCAGCAGCACGCTGGCGATCATCAGCGCCTTGCCGATGCCGCTGGCGGGCAGCCACAGGGCCAGCGGCACCAGCACCGCGGCCAGCCACACCTCCTGGCGGAAGGCGTCTTCGTTGCGATAGGCGGCGGCGAGGCCGGCCATCGAGTAGTGAAAGGCGTTCCACACCCGGGTGATGCCGGTCTTGCCTTTGAAGGGGCTCTCGTTCATGGCGATGGCAAAAATCGGCAAGCCTGCGGGGCTCAGGTGACAGGGATGTGATCGGCCAGGTAGCGCTGCACCTGGGCGGCAAACGCCTCGGGCACCTCGAAGGGCGCCAGATGCCCGGCATCCAGCGCCACAAAGCGCCGCTCGGGGATCATGTCGGCCATGCGGCGCACCACCTGCGGCTGGGAAACCTGATCGTGCAGCCCGGCCACCACCAGCGCCGGCACGTCGATGGACGCGAGCGACGCCCGCTGGTCGAAGCGCACCAGCGCCCGCATGGCGGCGCGGTAGCTGTCGGGCGGGATGTCGGCCATCACGTCGACGGCGGCATGCAGCACTTCGGGGTCGGCATCCGGCCCGACCATCGTCGGGATCAGGTCCACCGCGATGTCGCGCATGGTCGCGCCTTCGTCGAGCGGGCCGGTGCGCTTGGCCAGGAAGGCCTGCTGCAGCGGCCCCGCCGGCGCGCCGAAGGCCGGCGTGCAGCACGCCAGCACCAACCCGGACACGCGCTCCGGAAAGCGCGCAACCGTCTGCAGGGCGATCATCCCGCCCATGCTGTGGCCGACGAGCACCGCGCGATCGAGCCCCGCGGCGTCGAGCAGGTCGACCACCGCCGCCGCGTAGCCGTCGAAATCGACCGGGTCGATGGGCGCGCTGGCGCCGTAGCCCGGCATGTCCCACGCGAGGCCGCGCCAGCCCGGCGGGGTGATCGCCGGCAGGATCGACGCCGCGCCCTTCGCGCCGCCGCTCACCCCGTGGAGGAAGAGCAGCCCACGCGGGCCGGCGCCGGTCTCGATCCAGCGCGGGGCGGTCATCAGGCGAGGCGCTGGTAGGCGCCGCCCTGGAAGAGCAGCGGCTTCTTGTCGGCGTTGCGCTCGAAGCGGATCACCTCGTCGATGAAGACGATGTGGTCGCCGCCCGGATGCCGCGCGTGGGGCCGGCACACGAACTGGGCGCAGCAACCGGCGAGCAGCGGCACGCCGCCCTCGCCATCGGTGAACTCGACGCCGGCGAAGCGGTCTTCCACCCGGCTGGCGAAGCGGTTGGAGAGCTCCTGCTGGTCTTCGGCGAGCACGTTGATCGCGTACACTGGCGCGTTTTCAAGGGCCGGCACCAGCTGAAGGTGGCTGGACAGGCTCCACACCACGAGCTGCGGCACCAGCGACACCGAGTTGAAGGAGCTGACCGTGAGGCCCACCGGCCGGCCGGCGCCGTCGCGGGTGGTGACCACAGTCACGCCGGTAGGAAACATGCCCAGCGTGTCGCGGAAGGCGCGCACCGCCGGGTCGTTCTTGGGAGCATTCATGATGAAATCGGACTGGCCGGGCAAGTTTGCAGCCCGGCAACCTGTTTGGGGAGGCGCGATTATCACGCGCCGCCCGGCGAGCGTCGAGGGGATGCTGCGGTGAACAAATCCTGGCCCGCGGGCATCGCGCCCTTTCCCGGCACGCCCTTCGCCCGCCGCCTGATCGACTGGCAGCGCACCCACGGCCGCCACGACCTGCCCTGGCAGACCCGCGACGCCTACCGGGTGTGGCTGTCCGAGATCATGCTCCAGCAGACCCAGGTGGAGACGGTGATCCCGTATTACGCGCGCTTCCTGGAACGCTTCCCGACCCTCGAAAGCCTCGCCGCCGCGCCGGTGGAGGACGTGCTGGCCCGCTGGAGCGGCCTGGGCTACTACGCCCGCGCCCGCAACCTGCACAAGTGCGCCCAGGCGGTGATGGCGCGCCACGGCGGCGCCTTTCCGGCCGACCCGGCGCTGCTGGCCGAGCTGCCCGGCATCGGCCGCAGCACCGCCGCGGCGATCAGCGCCTTCAGCTACGGCACCCGCGCGGCGATCCTCGACGGCAACGTGAAGCGCGTGTTCGCCCGCGCCTTTGGCATCGACGGCTTTCCCGGCGCCAAGGCGGTGGAAAACGCCATGTGGGATCTGGCCGAGGCCCTGCTGCCCGAGCGCGACGTGGACATCTACACCCAGGCCCAGATGGACCTGGGCGCCACCCTCTGCACCCGCGGCAAGCCCCGCTGCGGGCAGTGCCCCCTCGCCGACGGGTGCGTGGCGCTGCGTGACGGCCGCGTGGCCGAGCTGCCCACGCCCCGCCCCAAAAAGGCCGTGCCCGAGCGCAACGGCCGCTTTGCGGTGATCGTCGCTGGCGGCGCGGTGCTGCTGGAGCGCCGCCCCCCGGCTGGCATCTGGGGCGGCCTGCAGAGCCTGCCGGAGCTGCCCGAGGACGCCGACACGGCCGAATGGGTCGCCCGGCGCTTCGGCCTGACGGTGACGCGGGTCGCACCGCTACCGGGGCTGCGCCACGTGTTCACCCACTTCGTGCTGCATCTGGCGCCGGAGCGGGTGGAGGTGACAGCCGGCGACGGCGTGAGGGACGCGGACGGGCTCGACTGGTGGCCCCTCGACGCGCTGGCCGAAGCGGCCCTGCCGACGCCGGTGAGGAAGGTGCTCGACGCACTGCCCCGCTGACGTGACGACGCCCCGTTGCCGGGGCGTCTTCGTTTCAGGCCGAGGCACTCAGTAGCGGGCGTCGGCGGGCTTCGGGTCCTTCGGCCAGTCCTTCACCTTGTCCGGGAAATCCGGTCGCGGCTGATGGGTGAAGTACTCGGCCACGTCCACCGCCTCCTGGTCCGACAGGCCGCCCTGCCCCAGCGGAAACTTGTCGTGGAAGCCGACGGGCATGTTGCGCTTCACGAAGGCCGCGGCGGTGTAGGTGCGGGCCATGCCGGCGCCGATGTTGAAGGATTCGTCGCCCCACAGCGGCGGATAGACCATCTTGCCGGCGGCGTTCTTCAAGCCTTCGCCGTTCTCGCCGTGGCAGACCGCGCACTGCTCGCCGTAGATGCGCTTGCCGTTCTCAGGGTTGGGCACGATCTTGCGATCCACCTTGCCCACGCCGCGCCCGGCCACCTTGTCTTCGGGGCGGGTCTCGCGCTTCATCCAGTCGAAGTAGGCCACCATCGCCTTCATGTCGTCGCCGTCCTTTGCCAGCGGCGTGCCGTTCATCGAGCGACGGAAGCAGCCGTTGATGCGGTCTTCCAGGGTAATCATCTTGCCGGCCCGCGGCGCATAGCTGGGGAAGAAGGCCGAGACGCCCACGTAGGGCGAGCCGTCGGCCACCGTGCCTGCGTTGAGGTGGCAGCTGGTGCAGTTGAGCTGGTCGCCCACGTGGTCGGGCAGCAGGGCCTTGGTTTCGAGGTTGAGGCGCATGCCGCGCACCAGCTGGGTAGCGTTGGGCGCCTTCAGCATGTCGGCCAGACGCGGCGTGACGAAGGCACTGGAATCGGTGGTCTTCGGATCGAGCTCGGCGCGCATCCGCGCCACGGTGGCGACGTCCACCGGCCCGGCGCCGTTGCCCCAACCAGCCCGCACGAAGCTGAGGATCTCGGCCAGCTCCGCGTCGCCCAGCCGCGCGAAGGCGGGCATCGTATAGACCCGCGGATGGGCCGCGGTGCGCGCCGTGGCGCCGCCGGTGAGGAGGATGTGGACCAGCGTCGAGGCGTCCTTCGAGGCGACCGTCGGGTTGCCCGCCAGCGGCGGGAAGACCTTGGGCACCCCGCCCCCGTCGGCCCGGTGGCAGTCGCCGCAGAACTGGAGATAGCCCAGCCCGCCGCGGGTGGTGTACAGATTGGCCGGCACCTGGGCGACCACCGCCGGCTTCGGGGCGGCGGCCGGCTGGGGCTTGTCGTGGGGGCCGGGCGGCAGGGCCTTCAGGTAGGTGGCCACCGCGCGCAGGTCATCGTCGCTGAAGTGCTGGGTGCTGTGGCTGATGACGTCGGTCATGTTGCCGGACGCAGTGGCGAAGCGGTTCTGGCCAGTCTTGAGAAAGAGCGCGGTGTCCTCCACCGTCCATAGGTTGCGCAGGCTGAGGGCGCGCCAGGATTCCACCGTCTCGCCGGCGAGGAAGTATTCGCCCTTCGGCCCGGCGTCGCTCATGGCCTTCTCCTGGAAGAGCAGGCCGCGCGGCGTGTGGCAGGCGCCGCAATGGCCGAGCCCCTGCACCAGATAGGCGCCGCGGTTCCACACCGCGTCCTGCTGGGGTTCGGGCTTGAACGGGGCGTCGTCGAGGAACAGCCAGTTCCAGATGGCAAGACCCCAGCGCATGTTGAACGGCCAGCGCATCTCGGTGGGGCGGTTGGCCTGGCGCACCGGCTGCTGGCCTTCCATCAGGTAGGCGTAGAGCGCCTGCATGTCGTCGGCGCTCATCTTGGCGTACGACGGGTAAGGCATCGCCGGGTAGAGGTTGTGCCCATCTGCCGCGACGCCCTTGCGCATCGCCCGCTCGAACTGGGCGAAGGTGTAGCGGCCGATGCCGGTCTCGGCGTCGGGGGTGATGTTGGTGGCGTAGAGCTTGCCGAAAGGCGTTTCCAGCGCGCGGCCGCCAGCCATCGGCGTACCCTGGGGCGCGGTGTGGCAGGCGACGCAGTCGCCCAGCTGGGCCAGATAGCGCCCGCGCTCGACAAGAGCGCTATCTGCAGCGGCGGTGGCAGAACCGAATGCAGCGGCGGCCAGTAGGCCCAGCACGCCGCGCACAAGTCCGATTTTCATGATGTGCTCCCTGTGACTCATTCCTGCCCGAGTCTAGAGAGCTGCGCCCGGCCCGACCATTCGGACATCGGGCTAGGGACATAGCCGAAACCGGTTATGCCTCAGTCGAGCCCGGCGGGGTCGGCGCGCAGGATCAGCCTCGCCAGATCGGCGGCGCTGCCGGTTTCGGTCTTCTCCATCACGTGCTGGCGATGCACATGCACGGTGTTGTCGCTGATGTTGAGGAGGCGAGCCACATCCTTGTTGGACATGCCCAGCGCCAGCAGGCGGGCCACCTCGCGCTCCCGGGCGGTGAGGCGGTCGAGGCTTGCGCGGGCCGACTGATGGCGCCGGGTGGCCGCGTAGCGTTCGAGGCTGATCTGCACCGCGCGCTCGACGGTGTCGAGGAAGAGCTGGTCCTTGAATGGCTTCTGCAAAAAATCGACCGCCCCGGCCTTCATGGCCTGCACCGCCAGCTCCACGTCGCCGTGGCCGGTCATGAAGACGATGGGGAACGGCGAACCGGCCGCCTGCAGGCGCCGCTGCAGCTCCAGCCCGCTGACCCGCGGCATTCGGATGTCCAGCACCAGGCACGCGCCGCCGGGCGGGAACGGCGGCTGCGCGGCCAGAAAGGCCTCGGCCGATTCGTGGCCAACCGCCGTCCAGCCCATGGATTCGAGCAGGAAGAGCAGCGAGCGGCGGAAGGGCGCCTCGTCGTCCACCACGTGGATCACCGGCTGGGCGGCGTCGATCTGGGTCATGGAGTTTCTCCCTCGGCCGCCGGTGCGGCCAGCGGCAACGTGAATGCGAAGACCATCCCCGGCCCGGGCTCGGCGGGCTGCGCCTGCAGGGCGCCGCCGTGGGCCTCGATGATCGTCTTGCAGATCGACAGGCCGAGGCCCAGGCCGTCGGGCTTGGTGGTGAAGAAGGGTTCGAACAGGCGCGCGCACTGGGCGGCGTCGAGGCCGATGCCGTGGTCGCGCACCGTCACCGCACAGCGGTCGCCGTCGCGCCGCAGGCTCACCTCGACAGGCGCCTGCGAGCCCGCGGCAAGCTGGGCGTCCCAGGCGTTCTTGAAGAGGTTGAGGAGCACCTGCTGGGTCTGCAGCGGGTCCACGTCCACCCGGCGGGCGGCGGGGTCGAGGGCGTCGTCGATTACCACGTCCGGCGCGCCGGCCAGCATGCCGCGCATCAGCGCCGCGGCATCGCCCACCAGCACGCGGATGTCGCACACCTCGCGCACCCGGCTGCGCTTGCGCGCAAAGGCGCGGATGCCGCCGAGGATGGCCGCGGCGCGTTCGGATTCGCCGGCGATCTCCGCGGCCGCCTGGCGCAGCGCCTCGGGCGACAGCTGGCCCCGGTCCTGCCGCCGCAGCAGGCTGCGGGCGTAGTTGCCGATGGCAGCCAGGGGCTGGTTGAGTTCGTGGGCGAGGGTGCCCGACAGCTCGCCGAGGATCGACAGCCGCGACAGGTGATCCATCTGCTGCTGACCGGCGCTGACCCGCGCCTCCAGGCGCTGCCGCTCGTCCAGCGCGGCGGTGAGCTCCCGCGTGCGTCGCTGCACCAGGTGCTCCACCCGCAAGGTGTAGACGCCCCCCGCCACCACCAGCAGCGCCAGGCCCGCCAGCCACGGCCAGTAGCTGCGGAACAGCGCCGCCCAGCGCGGCTCGCGCAGGAAGGCGTAGGGCCCGATCTGCAGCTCGCGCAGCAGCGCATGAACGGGGTGGTAATCGGCCGGCACGCTCCAGGATTCGCCATCGGCACCGGCCTCCAGCGACAGCAACGCAAACAGCACGTCCCGCGACAGGGCGGCGGAGGTGCCGCTGGCGGCAGCAAAGGCCCAGCCCGGATACAGCCGCGACGACACGTGGCACGGCGCGGCGCTGTCGCGGGGGGCCAGCACGCGCAGTTCGCCCGCCGGTACGAGGCCATCGCGCTCCAGCCGCTCCAGCAGGCAGGCGCGCAGCACGCCGGCGTCGGCACGGCCGCTGCGCACGGCATCCACCACCCGCATCATCGGAAAATCGGTAAACAGCGGAGTGAGCTCGCCCTGCTCCGGGTCGACGCCCGCCTCGCGCAGTTCGGCCCACATCACCTGATAGCCGCCAAAGGCCGCCGGCGACACCGCCGCCAGGTTGCGCCCGCGCAGATCGGCCAGCGCCTGCAGGTCGCCCCGCCCGCTGCGCACCACCACCGCCGAGCCCACCACGTGGGCGGGCTCACGATAGGCGTCGGCCACCTGGGTGGCGATACGGGTGATGCCGCTGCTGGCTTCCAGCGTCACGTAGTGGCCGGGGTTGGTCACCACGAAATCCAGCTCGCCATCGCGCAGCGCCGTGGCCATGCCTTCGAGGTTGAACGGGCGCAGCACGATGCGCCGGCCGGGCAGCTTGTCCTGCAGCCCGTGGGCGAGGGTCGACCAGCGAACTTCGGACTCCTCCAGCCCCTGCCAGGCCAGGATGCCGATACGCACCTCGCCGCCCGCCCGGGCCGGCGCGGCCGCCGGCGGCAGGAAGGCGAGGACGAGGCCGGCGAGAAACACCCTGAATCCGCGATGCATGCCCCGGATTCTAACTGCCGGCGGCGTCAGTCGGGCCGGCGCGCGGGGGCCTTGCTTTCGAGAAAGCTGCGCAGCGTCCAGATCAACTGCGGGGACAACACCGTTTTCCAGGCTGGCATGTGGCTCACCCCGACGCGGACCTTGCCGTTCTGCACGGAATCCAGAAAGTAGGCGTCGTTGTCGGCCAGGCAGTGGGCGCGCACCGCCGGGTCGGCGATGGGCCGGCAGGCCTTGTCGAGGCGGGTGAGATCGGGGCCCGGCATGTTCCGGCTCACCGCATCAACGCCGTGGCACCGGGCGCAGGTCTGGTTGAAGAGGGTCCGGCCGATCTCCGCCGCCCGGGCATTGCCCCGGTAGGGGTTGCCCTCGCCGGCCGGTGGCGGCGGCAGGCCGGTGGTGTCCACGTCGAAGGTCGCGACGGCGGGCTCGGCCACCTCGAAGGCCAGGGCGGGCTGGACGAGCAGCGCCAGCGCCCCCGCAACGACAAGTCGGAAGAAGGGATTCATGGCGTCACCAGTCGGTCGGACAGCCGACGCAGCCGTCGAAGGTCGAGTCGGGAAAGATCGTGTAGCGCAGCAGCGCGCCTTCCAGATTGGCGCCGCGCAGGTCGGTGGCGTTGAACTTGGTCTCCTGGAGGTTGGCGTTGGTGAGCCGGGCCTTGTTGAACCACGTGAAGGCGGCGCGGGCCGCTTCCATGTTGGCCGCGGTGAGATCGGCGCCGGTGAAGTCGGCGCGCATGATGCGGGCAAACTCCAGGTCGGCCCCGACGAGGCGGGCGTTGCGGAAGGAGGCGCCCGGCGCGTTGGCCTTGGACAGGCGTGCGCCGCTGAGATCGGCGCCGTCGAAGATCGCCCCGGCCAGATTGGCGGCGCGCAGGTCGGCCCGGGCGAGGTTGGCGCCGGTGAAGTCGGCGCCGGCGAGGTCGAGGGCCGACAGATCCTTGTGGCGCAGATCGGCGCCCCGGCAGCGGGCGTGGGGCCACATGCCGCAGGTGCCATGCACTTCGGGTTCGGCGGGATTCGCCCGCGCACCGGCCTCGGGGCCGGCAAGGAGCAGCCCGACGGCCATCGCCGCCAGCGCCGCACGCGGAAAGACGGACAGCATGAGGTGCCCTTTCTCGTTGGATGGAAAGACGACGGCCGGCGATGCGCACCGGGCGCACGCTGCCGTCGATGCCAGGCTGAAAGGGGGTGCCCGCGGGAGACGACACGGACACCCCCGCCGGACTCAGCGGCCGGACTTCGGCAGCTTGAAGACCCAGTACGAACCGCCCTGGGTGACCTGCTTGGTCAGGTCGGCCATGTCGCCGCCCCACAGGGGCACGGCGCCGCCGTAGCCGGAGGACAGGCCGATGTACTGCTCGCCGTCCTGTTCCCAGGTGATGGGCACGGAGACGATCCCGGAGCCGGTCTGGAATTTCCACAGCTCCTTGCCGGTCCTGGCGTCAAAGGCCTTGATGAAGCCATCCGAGGTGCCCGTAAAGAGCAGCCCGCCGGCGGTGGTCAGCGTGCCGGCCCACAGGGGGAACTTCTCCTTGTGTTCCCAGGCGATCTTGCCGCTCTTCGGGTCGATCGCGCGCAGGGTGCCCACGTGGTCGTCGAACAGGCGCTTGATGCGGAAGCCCTGGCCCAGGTAGGCAGAGCCGGCCTTGTAGGTCAGGTGCTCGGTCCAGTAGTCCATCGCCCAGTGGTTGGCGGGGATGTAGAACAGGCCGGTGTCCGGACTGTACGACATGGGCATCCAGTTGGTGCCACCCAGGAACGGCGGCGACACGAAGACGCTGTCACCCTTCTCGCTGCCGGCCTTCGGCTCGGGCGGACGGTTGCCGGTCTCGATGGGCTTGCCGGTGCTCAGGTCCCAGCCCTTGGCCCAGGTGATGCCCTCCACGAACGGCCAGGCGCCGATGAGCGAGGTGGGCTTGTTCGGGTAGCCGGCGCCGTTGGTGAGCTTTTCCCGGTCGGTCACGAAGAAGAAGCCATTGCGGTCGGCGTGGGCGGAGGCCTTCACGAGCTTGCCGGTCTTCGGATCCTTGTACTCGAAGAGCACCACCGAGTTGTTGCCGGAGAAGTCCCAGGCGTCGTTGGGGGTGTGCTGGAAGAAGCCCTTCAGCTCGCCGGTGCTGGCATCCACGTAGGCCTGACCGGAGGTGAACAGGCTGGGCCAGTTGCGCGGATCGTCGCCTTCCTGGGTGCGCTTCCAGGTGTTCCACGGCGCCGGGTTGCCGGTGCCGATCACGACCATGTTCTTCTCGAGGTCGAAGCTGGCGGTCTGCCACGGGGCGCCGCCGCCGTGATGCCAGGCCTCGGTGGGCTTGCCGTCCTTGTCCTTCGGCCAGGTGGGGGCGCTGGCGTCGCCGGTGGGGGTGCTCTCCTTGCCGTTCAGGCGGCCCATGTGGCCTTCGACCATCGGGCGGGCCCAGACTTCCTCGCCGGTCTCCGGGTCGCGGGCGAACAGCCAGCCCACCACGCCGAACTCGTCGCCCGACGAGCCATGCACCAGCAGCACCTTGCCGCTGTGCTGGTCCTGGATCACGAAGGGCGCGCCGGTCATGGTGTAGCCGACCTTGTGGTCGCCCCACTTCTTCTTCCAGACGACCTTGCCCGTGTCCTTGTTGAGGGCCACGATGCCGGCGTCCAGGGTGCCGAAGTAGATCTTGTCGCCGTAGATGGCGGCGCCGCGGTTGACCACGTCGCAGCACGGGCGGATGTCTTCCGGCAGGCGGGCCTCGTATTCCCACAGGCGCTTGCCGGTCTTGGCCTCGACGGCGTAGATCCGCGAGTAGGACGAGGTGACGTAGATCACGCCATCATGGACCAGCGCCTGGGCCTCCTGGCCGCGCTGCTTTTCGCCGCCGAACGAGAAGCTCCACACCGGCACCAGGCCGGCCACGTTCTTCGTGTTGACCGTCTTGAGCGGGCTATGCCGCTGGGCCTTCAGGCCAAGGCCGTAGGTGAGCACGTCGCCAGGGGTCTTGTCGTCGTTGCGGATGTCGTCCCAGGTGACGGCCTTGCCGGCGGCCTGGGCGCCACCTGCACACAGCGTGGCCAGCGCAAGCGCCAGCACGGCCGGCTTGAACCGACGGGCTTGATTGATTCCTTTCATGGGGACTCCTTGTCTCCGGATTGTTGTGATGTCCTGCGCGTGGCCATCGACCTCCCGTGATGCCAACGCCCTGCGCTAAATCCAGTATCCAAGGCGCGCTTTACCCCTGTCGCGGGAGATGCTCCCCGCAACGTCGGGAAACTTTCCCGGCCTGAAAACCGCCTCAGGCTGGCACGGGCGTTGCAAACTGTTCCGTTCGAGGACAGCAGAACCAAAGGAGCACGCGATGAAATGGCTTGGTGAGAATCGGAGCGCGCAAGGGGCGCAGGAGACCACACACGCCCTCACCGAAGCCCCGACGGGCCCGATGGCCCACGAGGCGGCGACGGCCGACCGGCATGCCGCCGCCGGGTGCGGACAGCACCGCCCGTGGAGACGTCCCGCCCTGCCGCAGACAGACCGCTCCAATGTGACGCAGCCGGCAGATACAGCGGAGCGCGGCACCGGCAGCGCTGCAGAGACGGGCCGCCAATGATCCGGATCATGCTCGTGGAAGACCACGCCGTAGTGCGCACCGGCTACCGCCGACTGATCGACGCAGAAACGGATCTGGTGGTGGTGGGCGAGGCGGCCACCGCCGATGATGCTTATGGGCGGTTGTGCGAAAGCGGCGGCGTCGACGTGGCAATGGTGGATCTGAGCCTGCGCGAGAGCAGCGGCATCGATGCCATCCGGCGCATGCTGGCGCGGGAACCGCAGCTGCGGGTGCTGGTGGTCAGCATGCACGACAACCCCAGCTTCGTCGTTCAGGCGATGCGCGCAGGCGCCCTTGGCTACCTCACCAAGAACAGCGAACCGGGCGAAGTCCTGACGGCGATCCGCGACGTTGCCGTGGGGCGCCGGGTGCTATCGGCCGAGGTGGCGCAGGGCGTGGCGAGCGCGGCCCTGGCCGAGGAAGCGCCCCTTTCACGGCTCACCCCGCGGGAGTTCGAGGTGCTGCGCATGGCGGTGAACGGTGAATCGGTGGATGCCATCGCCCAGCGCCTGCATCTGAGCCAGAAGACGGTGCACAACCACATGTCGTCGGTGCGTCAGAAACTCGGCGTCGACAACGACTTCCATCTCCTGCGGCTCGCCGTGCGACATGGGCTGACCGACCTGCCCGCAGGTGCCCCCCTGCGCATGGCGCCCACCTGACGACGGCCCCCGCGTCGCGCCCCGCCCCCATCAGCCAGTCTCTGCGCCGGAACGAGCTCAGCCCACCAGCTTGTGCTGCTTGAGGTAGGTGTGGAGGATCTCGAGCCGCGAGATCGTGTCGTCCAGTTCGAGCAGGCGCACGCGGGCTTCGGGCGGGATGGGCAGCACCTCTGCCAGGCGGTAGCCGACCCAGGTGGCGTCGTCGAAGCGGTGGGGCGGCGGGAAGACGGTCTCGCCGGCGTCGCTGACGATGGCCTGGAGCAACGGCAGCATGTCGGCCAGCGCAGCCGGCACCGGCTGGGGCGCGGGTTCGGGCAGCCATTCGACGCGGGCGGTCTGCAGCTTGTCGTGCTGGATGGTGCGCTCGACGATGCGGAAGCGCGGGCCCCCGCGGGTGGTGATGAAGAGCAGCCCCGGCTGGGACATGTCCCAATCGACGATGCTCGCCATGCAGCCGATGTTGTGGGGCACCGCGGCATCGCCCACCTCGGCGCCTTCGCGGATCAGGCACACGCCGAAGGGCGCGTTGGCCTTCATGCAGCGGGCCGCCATGTCGAGATAGCGCGCCTCGAACAGCTTGAGCTGCAGCAGGCCATCAGGAAACAGCACCACGCCCAAGGGAAAGAGCGGGATCTCGGCGGGCAGAGCTTGGGCGGTCATGGCGGGATGGGGAGTGGGTGGTGGGAAGTAGGTAATGGGTAATGGGTAATGGGTAATGGGTAATGGGAAGTGGGGAGTGGGGAGTGGGTGATGGCTGAATCGGCGGAGCCGCTGCGGGCACGTCAGTGACAGATCAGAAAACGGGAAAGGGGTTCAGCAGCTTCCGCCCATTTCCCACTACCCAATCCCCACTACCCAAAAAATCAATGCCGATGCACCACGCCGATGCCCTCATGGGCCACGCCGTGGGCGTCGGCGGCGTGGTGGCCGTGGCGAAGGCGGTCGTGCACACCGATGTCGTGGGGCACCCATTGCTTCACCAGCGATCCGACGATCATCCCGACCGCGCTGGCGATCAGCCCGGCCAGCTGGGCCGGCACAAAGGGGTCGTCGCCGCCGGCCAGATGCACGCCGAGCCACACCGCAACGCCGCAGAAGATCGAGGCCAGCGCGCCCTGGTTGGTGGCGCGCCGCCAGTACAGCCCGCACAGCAGCGGAATGAAGGCCGACACCAGGGTGATCTGGTAGGCGTTCTCGACCATCTTGAAGATCGTCGCCTTGGAGAACATCGCGTACAGCGTGACCAGCACGGTGAAGATCAGCGTCACCACACGCATCCAGAACAGCAGCTTTTTGTCGGTGAGGTGCGGCAGCGCCGGCTTGAGGATGTTCTCGGTGAAGGTGACCGACGGCGCCAGCAGCGTGGCCGAGGCGCAGCTCTTGATGGCCGACAGCAGCGCGCCGAAGAACATCACCTGGGCAAACAGCGGCGCCTTGGAGAGCACCAGCTCCGGCAGGATCATCTGGGAATCGGAATCGATGAGGCGGGCGACCATCTCCGGGTCGATCAGCGTGGCGGAATAGGCCAGGAACATCGGCACGAAGGCGAACAGGAAATACAAGCTGCCACCCAGCACCGAGCCCCACACCGCGATCTTCTCGGACTTGGCCGACTGCACCCGCTGGAAGACGTCCTGCTGGGGGATGGAGCCGAGCATCATGGTGATCGCCGCGGCGATGAAGGCGATCACCTCCTTCGGGTCGGGCGGCGGCAGCATGTTGAACTTGCCGGATTCCATCGCGTGGTTCACCACCACCCCCACCCCGCCCGCCATGCCGCTCACCTCGCCGCCGATCCACAGCATGCCGATCACGATGATGATCATCTGCAGGAAATCCGTGACCGCCACCGCCCACATGCCGCCAAACAGGGTGTAGACGAGGATGGTGCCGGAGCCGATCCACATGCCCATCGTCTTGCTGATCTCGCCGCCCGACACCACGTTGAACACCAGCCCCAGCGCCGAGATCTGCGCGCCCACCCAGCCCAGGTAGGAGATCACGATGGCGACGGTGGTGAGCACCTCGACGCCGCGCCCGTAGCGCTTCTTGTAGAAGTCGCCGATGGTGAGCAGGTTCATGCGGTACAGCGGCGCCGCGAAGAACAGGCCCACCAGGATCAGGCACATCGACGAGCCGAAGGGGTCGGCCACCACGCCGTGCAGCCCCTCGTTGAGGAAGGTGGCCGGCACCCCCAGCACGGTCTCGGAACCGAACCAGGTGGCGAACACCGTGGCGGTGACCATGTAGAAGGGCAGATGGCGGCCGGCCACCGCGAAGTCCTTGGTGTTATGGACCCGCGTGGCGGCGGCGAGGCCGATGGCCACCGAGATCAGCCAGTAGGCGATGACGAACCAGAGAAGCATGCGCAAAAACGGAAAAAACGTTGGCGAATCCGCGGATTATAGGGGCCCGGGGGCGGAAAGAGGGAAACCCGGAACAGCAGCCTGCGCGACGCACCAACTCGGGGCACAGCCACCCGCTTGCCCCCCGTTGACCCCCGTCAAGGTGCACCGGGCAGCGGGCGCCTATAGTCCCGCCGCGTCATTCCTGCCGCCCCACTGCCCATGACTTCAGCGCGCCAAATCGAACTGGTCTGCCCCGCCGGCAGCCTGCCCGCCCTCAAGACCGCCGTGGACCATGGCGCCGACTGTGTTTACCTCGGCTTCAAGGACGCCACCAACGCCCGCAACTTCAGCGGCCTCAACTTCGACGACAAGGCCCTGGGCGAAGGCGTGCGCTACGCCCACGACCGCGGCCGCAAGGTGCTGCTGGCCCTCAATACCTATCCCCAGACCGACAACTGGGAACGCTGGACCGGCGCCGTGGATCGAGCCGCGGCCTTCGGCATGGACGCGGTGATCCTCGCCGACCCGGGTCTGATGGCCTACGCCCGGCGCGTGCATCCGGATCTGCGCCTGCATCTGTCGGTGCAGGGCTCGGCCACCAGCTACGACGCAATCAACTTCTACCACCGCCATTTCGGCATCTCCCGGGCGGTGCTGCCGCGGGTGCTGTCGCTGGCGCAGGTCGAGCAGGTGATCGCCAACACGCCGGTCGAGATCGAGGTCTTCGGCTTTGGCGGACTTTGCGTGATGGTGGAAGGGCGCTGCGCCCTGTCGGCCTACGCCACCGGCGAATCGCCCAACTGCAACGGCGCCTGCTCGCCGGGCAAGCACGTGCGCTGGGAGCAGACCCCCAAGGGCATGGAGACGCGCCTGGGCGGCATCCTCATCGACCGCTTCGCCGACGGCGAACGGGCCGGCTACCCCACCCTGTGCAAGGGCCGCTTCGACGTGAATGGCGAGACCTACTACGCCATCGAGGAGCCCACCAGCCTCAACACCCTCGAGCTGCTGCCCGAACTCGCCCGCATCGGCGTGCGCGCCATCAAGATCGAAGGCCGCCAGCGCAGCCCGGCCTACGTGGCGCAAGTCACCGAGGTGTGGCGCGCCGCCATCGACCGCCTGCTGACCGCGAAGCAGCCCTTCCGCGTCGAGCCCGCCTGGATGAACGCCCTCAACAAGAACTCCGAAGGCCAGAGCCACACCCTCGGCGCCTATTACCGCCCGTGGAAATAAGCCGCCCACGCCCCGCCCGAAAGCCCGATCACCGATGAAACTCGCCCTCGGCCCCCTGCTCTACTACTGGCCCCGCCAGTCCACCCTCGCCTTCTACGCCGACATGGCGGATTCGCCGGTGGATGTCGTCTATCTCGGCGAGACCGTGTGCTCCCGCCGCCACGAGCTGCGCCTGCCCGACTGGATCGAGATCGCCGAGATGCTCGCCGGCGCCGGCAAGGACGTCGTGCTGTCGAGCCAGGTGCTGGTCGAATCCGAATCCGACCTGAAGACCCTGCGCCGGATCGTCGCCAACGGCACGTTCCGCGTCGAGGCCAACGACATGGGTGCGGTGGAGCTCCTCACCAGCGGCGATGCGCCGGTCACCAACTGGATCGCCGGCCCCACGCTCAACATCTTCAACCCGGTCACCCTCGGCATGTTCGCCGACCTGGGCGCGACCCGCTGGGTGGCCCCGCCCGAGATGTCGCGCAAGCAGATCGCCGAGCTGCGCCACGGCCTCGGCCGCGAGATGGAAACCGAGATCTTCGCCCACGGCCGCCTGCCGCTGGCCTACTCGGCGCGCTGCTTCACCGCCCGCCATTTCAACCTGCAGAAAGACACCTGCGAGTTCCGCTGCCTGCAGTTCGCCGACGGCATCCCCCTCAAGACCCGCGAGGGCGAGCCTTTCCTCACCCTCAACGGCATCCAGACCCAGTCGGCCCACGTGCACACCCTGCTGGCCGACCTCCCCGCGGTGGTCGCCGACGGCATCGACATCCTGCGCATCAGCCCCCAGGGCGAGCACACCGCCGAGATCGTCGATCTCTTCCGCCGCGCCGTGGATGGCCTGATCCCGCCCATGGATGCCCTCACCGATGCCCTGCCGCTCCTGCCGGACGAACCGTGCAACGGCTTCTGGCACGGCCGCCCGGGCGTCGAACAGTTCGTCACCCTCTGAGCCCAGAGCCCGCCGATGAAAATCCCCGCCTTCACCCTGCCCGGCCCCTTCGCCCGCGTGGGCGCCCGCCTGCCGCAGCTGCCGCCCACCCTGGCGCTGGTCACCGGCCTCAACCTGGCCCTCGACCGCCTTCTGCCCCGCGACACCCTGGAACCCCTCACCAGCAAGCGCCTGCTGCTCAAGGTAACCGACGCCGGCATGGCGCTGCGCTTCACCTTCGGGCCGCGGGGCTTCAGCCCGCTGTTCGACGGGCGCGACCCGGATCTCACCATCTCGGCCAAGACCCGCGACTACCTGGCCCTGGCGCTCCGCGAGGAAGACCCGGACACCCTGTTCTTCAGCCGCCGCCTGCTGATGGAAGGCGAAACCGACCTGGGCCTGCTGGTCAAGAACACACTGGATGCGGTGGATTGGGACGGCGTGATGGCCAAGCTCGCCGCCCTCAAACTGCCCGGCGCCGCCCAGTTCTTCGCCCGCGGGCACTAGGCCCGCCGTCGGCCCTTAGCCGACGATCTCGTCCAGCCGGTCCAGCACCTCGCCATCCACCGCCACGTCGAACTTGCGGGCGAAGTGGGCGGTGGATCGGGCGATCGCCGGCAGATCGGCGCAGCCCAGGGTGCGCGGATGGGGCTCGCCCGCCACCCAGTCGATGTAGCGCAGCGGGTCGTTCGCCACCTTCAGCCCGGGGTCGTTGGCGAGGATCGTCTGGATGTAGGACTCGTCCGGGCAGATCACCCGGTAGCGCTCCTGGCGCCGGTAGTGCTCTGCCAGGCCTCGCTGCTCCCGGTGAAAGCGCAGCAGATGCTCGGCCGCCTTGCCGTTGGCGCAGAACCACTGGCTGCCGAAATAACAGCGGAACGCCTCCGAAAACGGCGTGAAGTGGCGTGTCAGCAGCGGATGCTCCAGGGTGAAGAAGCGATCCGCCGGCGCGCCGCCAAACAGCGCCGCCACATGAAAGCGGAACGTCCGGTAGCGCCGGAAGTACATCTTGTCGGCTGGCTCCCGGCGGCGTTCGTAGCTGATCTCCCGATGCTCCACAAAGGCATCGAAGGGGCTCGCGGCCAGATCGGCGAGAATCTTCTCCGCCGGTTTCACCGGATAATCCGCCGCGCTCAGCAGCACGAACCAGTCGGGCGGATTGGGCCGGGCATACAGCGCCTCGATGCCGCGCAGGGTCGCCTCGACAATCGAGAAACGCCCCCAGCCGGTCACCTCATGGGGCCGCACGAATGAAAAATTTGCGCCAAAACCCCGGGCCGGCAGGTCAGATTTCGAAAAATCGTGGTGACAGACGATGGGCGGCGCGTCGAACATGCGGTCGAGCGTGCCGATCAGGCGGCGGACCTGCGGCGTGTTGGCGTGGGTCAGCAGAACAAAGCCGATTCGTTGGGGCATGGCGTGAAGCTTGATTGGCGGGCAGCAGGCCGCTCAAGCATAACCCGAGCGGCCGCCCGGCGGCACGCGCGCCAACGACCCGCTAGAATTGCGACAACCCGCCCAATCTCCGGCCCCATGCCCACCCACCCACGCCGAAGCTCGCCCCTCGCCGCCTGGTTCGCCGCCGTCATCGGCGTACTGATCGTCTACGCCTGCCTGCACCCCTTCACCGGCTGGCGTGACACCGGGCTGCCGGTGTTCGACTTCCTGTACCAACCCTGGCCGCGCTACTACGGCCGGGTCGACCTCATCGTGAACGTGCTCGGCATCATGCCCTTCAGCTTCGCGCTGGTGGCGGCCATGCCGTCGCGGCTACCCAAGGGATGGGCGGTGGTGGTGGCGATCCTGGTCACCTTCGCCCTCAGCCTGTCGGTCGAAACCCTGCAGAACTTCCTGCCCAGCCGGGTGCCGTCCAACGTCGATGTGGGCTGCAACACCCTGGGCGGCATCCTTGGGGCGCTGGCCGGCGGACGCTGGAGCGGCGCCCTGTTCGACCCCCGCAGCGGCCTCACCCGCTGGCGCCACCGGCGCATCGTGCCCGGCCACGTGGGCGAGATCGGGCTGGTGCTGCTGGGCCTGTGGCTGCTCACCCTGCTCACCCCCGAGAGCCTGCTGTTCGCCACTGGCGACCTGCGCCGGCTGCTCGATCTGCCCACCCCGCTGCAGTTCAACCCAACCCGCTTCATGAAGGTCGAGGCCGCCATCGCCGCCAGCCAGCTGGTGGCCGTGGGGCTCACCGCGCGCTGCGTGATGCGCCAGTTCTCCCCGTGGCCGCTGGTGCTGCTGGTGGTGCTCGGGCTGGGTGCGAAGACCCTCGCCTCGTCGGCCTTCTTCGCGCCGGGCGATCCGCTCCACTGGGCCACCCCCGGCGGGCAGATCGGGCTGGCCGCCGGCACCATGGTCCTCGCCGCCTGCCTGCTGCTGCCCGCCCGCAGCCACACCATGCTGGCCGGCATGGCCCTGCTGGTGGGCACTGCGCTGGTCAACCTGGCCCCGGAGAACCCCTTCCTGCCCACCGACGTGACCCTGATCCAGCGGGGCAACTTCCTCAACTTCCACGGGCTCACCCAGCTCACCGCCAGCCTGTGGCCCTTCGTCACCTTTGCCTACCTGGGCCTGCTGGGCGCCAGCACGCCCCGCGACCCTTATCGCGGGCGCTGAAATCCGCCGCCAGCGGAACGATTGACCGATAATCGCGTCATTTTCCAGAACACCCCCGATTTGCGGAGACGCCCGATGAGTTATTTCCAGCACCACGTTTTCTTCTGCTGCAACCAGCGCGCCGAGGGCGAAACCTGTTGCGCCAACCACGGCGCGGTCGAGCTGCAGACCTACGCCAAGGAGCGCATCAGCGCCCTGGGCCTCAACGGCAAGGGCCAGATCCGCGTGAACAAGGCCGGCTGCCTGGGCCGCTGCGACGACGGCCCGCTGCTCGTGGTCTACCCGGAAGAAACCTGGTACACCTTCGTCGATAAATCCGACATCGACGAGATCATCGCCGAGCACCTGCAGAACGGCCGCGTCGTCGAGCGCCTGAAGATCTGAACACCATGGCCGCCACCGAAACCGCCCTCATCAACGGCCCCGACGGCCCGATCGAGCTCATCATCGACACGCCGGCCCAGGTGCGCGGCATCGCGCTGATCTGCCATCCGCACCCGCTGTTCCACGGCAGCAACACCAACAAGGTCGCCCACACCCTGGCGCGGGTCTTCCGCGACCTGGGGTACGCGGCCCTGCGCCCCAACTTCCGCGGCGTGGGCAAGAGCGTCGGCGCCCACGACCACGGCGGCGCCGAGACCGAGGACATGCTGGCCGTCATCAGCTGGGCCCAGAGCCGCTGGGGCGGCCTGCCGCTCGCGCTCGGCGGCTTCTCCTTCGGCGCCTACGTGCAGACCCGCGTCGCCGCCCGGCTGGCCGAAGGCGTCACCCCGGCCGGCCGCATCGTGCTGGTGGGCACCGCCGCCGGCACCGTCACCGGCGCGCGCAGCTACACCACCGAGCCAGTCCCCGACGACACCCTGGTGATCCACGGCGAGGCCGACGAGACCGTGGCCCTCGCCAACGTGATGGAATGGGCCGCCCCCCAGGAGCTGCCGGTGGTGGTCGTGCCTGGCGCCGACCACTTCTTCCACGGCAAGCTGCACATCATCCGCAAGATCATCGAACGCGCCTGGAAACCCCTGTGATCCGTCGCGCCCGCCAACCCCGGCCTGCCCCGCAGGCCGCCACGCCGAGGTCCCACCGATGAAGCTCGTCGCATCGCTCACCAGCCCCTACGCGCGCAAGATCCGCGTCGCCCTCGCCGAGAAGGGCCTGCCCTTCACCCTCGAGGTGGACATCCCCTGGCTGCCCGAAACCGCCGTGCCCTCGTACAACCCGCTGGGCAAGGTGCCGGCGCTGGTCGCCGACGACGGCGAGGTGTGGTACGACTCGCCGGTGATCGCGCTGTATCTCGAAACCCTCGGCGGCGCCCCGCTGCTGCCCGCCGAGCGCCTCGCCAGCCTGCCGGTGCGCCAGACCGAAGCGCTCGCCGACGGCATCACCGACGCCGCCGTGGCGGCCTTCCTCGAAGGCAACCGCCCGCCCGAGAAGCAGGATCAGGCCGGCATCGAGCGCCAGCTCACCAAGATCCACCGCGGCCTCGCCGCGCTCGAAGAACGCCTGGTGCAGCGCAAGGGCTTTGGCGGCGCGGCCATCAACATCGCCGACATCGCCGTGGGCTGCATGCTGGGCTATCTGGACTTCCGCTTCGGCCACCTGCACTGGCGCAGCACCCACCCCAATCTCGCCGCCTGGGCCGCCGATCTGCTCGCCCGGCCGTCCTTCGTCGACACCGCCCCGCCGCCCGCCTGATGCCGCTCCAGATCGACGGCCTCGTCAAGCGCTTCGGCACCGGCGCCGACGCCCGGGAGGTGGTGCGCGGGATCGACCTGCACCTCGTCCCCGGCGAATGCTTCGCGCTGCTCGGCCCCAACGGCGCCGGCAAGACGACCACCCTGCGCTGCGCCCTGGGCCTCACCGGCGCCAGCGGCGGCAGCATCCGCCTGTGCGGCCTGCCGGTGCCCGAGCAAGCCCGCGAGGCCCGCGCGCGGGTCGGCGTGGTGCCCCAGATCGACAGCCTCGACCCGGACTTCACCTGCGCCGAGAACCTGCTGATCTTCGCCGGCTACTTCGGCATCCCCGAGCGCGACATCCGCCCGCGCGTCCCCGAGCTCCTCGCCTTCGCCGGCCTCGAGGGCAAGGAGAACGCCCGCATCCAGTCGCTGTCCGGCGGCATGAAGCGCCGTCTCACCCTGGCCCGGGCGCTGGTGAACAAGCCGGATCTGCTGATCCTCGACGAGCCCACCACCGGCCTCGACCCCCAGGCCCGCCACCTCATCTGGGAGCGCCTGCGCCGGCTCACCGCCGAAGGCACCACGATCCTTCTCACCACCCATTTCATGGACGAGGCCGAGCGCCTCGCCAACCGGCTGGCCATCCTCGACGGCGGGCGCATCCTCACCCAGGGCAGCCCGCGGGAGGTCATCGCCGAGCACATCGAGCCCCAGGTGGTCGAAGTCTTCGGAGAATGGAACGGCGGCGGCACCGGCGCAGCCGCCTGGGCCGCCGAGCACGCCGCCAGCCTCAGTAAGCGCTGCGAGATCAGCGGCGAGACCGCCTTCTGCTACACCGACGACGCCGCGCCGCTGCTCGCCCACCTGGCCCACCAGCCAGGCCTGCGCACCCTGCACCGGCCGGCCAACCTGGAAGACGTCTTCCTCAAGCTCACCGGACGCGAACTGCGCGACTGATCTCGAACATGCCGTCCATCTTCGCCCCGCCCCGGCTGTCATCCCGCCTCCTTGCCGTGTGGCGCCGCAATTTCCTGGTCTGGAAGAAGCTCGCCCTGCCGTCCATCGTCGGCAATCTGGCCGACCCGGTGATCTACATGCTGGGCCTCGGCTACGGGCTCGGGATGCTGGTGCCGGAGGTCGAGGGCGTGTCCTACATCGCCTTCCTGGCCGGCGGCACCCTGTGCTATTCCACGATGAACGCCGCCACCTTCGAGGCGCTTTACTCCGGCTTCTCGCGGATGCACGTCCAGAAGACCTGGGAAGCCATCATGAACGCCCCGGTGGCGCTCGACGACATCGTCGCCGCCGAACTGGTATGGGCCGCCAGCAAGGCCACCCTCGCCGGCACCGCCATCCTCGGGGTGATCGCCGCCTTCGGCTTTGCCGCCTCGCCGCTGGCCCTGGCGGCGATCCCGGTGGTCTTCCTCACCGGGCTGTGCTTCGCCGCCCTTGGCCTCATCATGACCGCCCTGGCGCCGAGCTACGATTTCTTCATGTACTACTTCACCCTGTTCATCACGCCGATGACCATGCTCTCCGGGGTGTTCTTCCCCCAGAGCCAGCTGCCCGACGCGGTGCTCGGGGTGGCCAACCAGCTGCCCCTGGCCCACGCGGTGGCGCTGGTGCGCCCGCTGCTGCTCGGCCAGATGCCCCAGCAGATCGGCTTTCATCTGGCCGTACTGGCCCTCATCACGGTGCTGGCCTTCTGGCTGGCCCTGGCGCTCACCCGGCGCCGCCTGCTCAACTGACGACGACGACCATGACCGCTCCTGCCGAAACCCTCCTCGTCCTCACCAACCTGCCCGACGCCGACAGCGCCAAGCAGGTCGCCCGCCAGCTGGTCGAGCAGCGCCTCGCCGCCTGCGTGAACATCCTGCCGGCGTGCACCTCGGTTTATCGCTGGAACGACGCCGTCGAATCCGCCACCGAAGTGCCGGTACTCATCAAGACCACCCTCGCCCGCTACCCGGCTCTCCAGGCCGCGCTCACCGAGGTCCACCCCTACGAACTTCCCGAAATCATCGCGGTCCCTCTTCACGAAGGCCTGCCCGCCTATCTGGCGTGGGTCGGCGCCGAAACCACCGAGCAGCACCCCTGATTTCTTGATCCATCCCCTGGCAGGGCCGCCGTCCTGCCGCCACACTGCCGGCCATGATCCGTCTTATCCGCCACCTCCTCGCCTTCGCCGCATTCCTGCTCGCCGCCTTCAGCGTACACGCCGCCGGTGAGCCGCTGCCCGTCGAACAGGCCTTCCGAGCCACCGCCCGCGCGATTGACGACCACACCGTCGAAGTTCGCTTCCAGATCGCCGACGGCTACTACCTCTACCGCCACCGCTTCAAGTTCGACGCCGAGGGCGTCAGCTTCGGCGAACCCGCGCTCCCCGCCGGCAAGCCCAAGAAGGACGACGCCTTCGGCGAAGTCGAGATCTACCGCAAGGAACTCGTCTTCACCCTGCCCGTCACCGCCGGCAAGCCGCCCTTCCCGCTCACCCTCGTCAGCCAGGGCTGCGCCGACATCGGCATCTGCTACCCGCCGCAAACCCACACCCTCAACGTGGCCCTTTCCAGTGGCGGCCCCGGCGAGAGCCTGCTCGCCCGGGCGCTGGGCAAGGGCGACGCCCCCGCCGCCACACCCGCCCCGGAGCCCGCCGCCGACGACCACGACGAATCCGGCCGCATCGCCCGCCTGCTGGCCGGCGGCAGCACGCTCGTCACCCTCGCCAGCTTCTTCGGCTTCGGCCTGCTGCTGGCCTTCACGCCCTGCGTGTTCCCGATGATCCCGATCCTCTCGGGCATCATCGTCGGCCACGGCCACGCCATCTCCAAGGGCCGCGCCTTCAGCCTGTCGGCGCTCTACGTGCTGGGCATGGCCGTCACCTACGCCGCCGCCGGCGTCGCGGCGGGGCTCTCCGGCACGCTGCTGTCGGCGGCGCTGCAGAACCCGTGGGTGCTGGGCGGCTTCGCGCTGGTGTTCGTGGTGCTGTCGTTCTCGATGTTCGGCTTCTACGAGCTGCAGATGCCCACCGCGCTGCAAAGCCGCCTGTCCGACACCGCCAGCCACCAGAAGGGCGGCTCGCCCGGCGGCGTGATCGCCATGGGCGCACTGTCCGCGCTGATCGTCGGCCCCTGCGTGGCCGCGCCGCTTGCCGGCGCCCTGCTCTACATCGCCAAGACCGGCGACGCCACCCTCGGCGGCATCGCCCTGTTCGTGATGGCGCTGGGCATGGGCGCGCCGCTCATCATCGTCGGCGTGCTCGCCCGCAGCGCCCTGCCCAAGACCGGGCCGTGGATGGAGAACGTCAAGCGCGCCTTCGGGGTGATGCTGCTGGCGGTGGCCGTTTGGCTCGTCTCGCCGGTGCTGCCGGGCATCGCCACCATGCTGGCCTGGGCGGCGATCCTGGTCGTCTCGGCGATCTACCTCCACGCCCTCGATCCCCTGCCGCCTCACGCCAGCGGCTGGCAGCGTTTCTGGAAGGGCTGGGGCGTGATCGCCCTGCTGGCCGGCGCGGCAATGTTCATCGGCGCCCTGGCCGGCTCCCGCGATCCGCTGCAGCCCCTCGCCATCCTGCGCGCCCAGGCGGCCACCGCCCCAGCAGCCGAAACCAAGTTCCAGCGCGTGCGCTCGGTGGCCGAGCTCGACCAGATCCTGAAAACCGCCACCCGCCCGGTGATGCTCGACTTCTATGCCGACTGGTGCATCTCGTGCAAGGAGATGGAGCGCTTCACCTTCGCCGACCCCGCCGTTGCCCGCCGCCTCGCCAGCTTCCAGCTGATCCAGGCCGACGTCACCGCCAACAACGACGACGACAAGGCGCTCCTCAAGCGCTTCAACCTCTTCGGCCCGCCGGGCATCATCTTCTTCGACGCCACCGGCGCCGAGCGCAAGGCGCTGCGCGTCGTCGGCTTCCAGGAAGCGGAGATTTTCGGCAAGGTGCTGGATTCAGCACTCAAAAATCCGCCACAAAACCCGTTATAATCCGCGACTTGCTTCGAGGAGCGCTGCAAGACCGCCGGGTGCAATGCCCGCCGTCCCAGGCTCGATGTCAGTGCCGCCGGGCTTGCCCGACGCACCAGAAACCGCGCTCACCCGTCCATGCTTTGTTTGCAAACCCGTGCCGGGCACGGGGAGA
>NZ_CALAYQ010000079.1:0-31650 GCF_937894855.1 uncultured Zoogloea sp. | reverse complement strand
GGATGCCGGTTTCGGTGCGCAGGAAGCCGTAGGCGTATTCGCCGCCGACCTTGATGGTGGCGCTCTTGATGCCGGCCACTTCGCCTTCGGATTCTTCGAGCAGCTCGACCTGGAAGCCCTTGCGTTCGCAGTAGCGCAGGTACATGCGTTCGAGCATGCCGGCCCAGTCCTGGGCCTCGGTGCCGCCGGCGCCGGCCTGGATTTCGATGAAGCAGGCGTTGCCGTCCATCGGGTTGTTGAACATCCGGCGGAACTCGAGCTCGCCCACGCTGGCTTCGACGGTGGCCACATCGGCCTCGACGGCCTGCATGGTGTCCTCGTCGTCTTCCATGGACGCGAGTTCGAACAGATCCTTGCCGTCGGCAATGCCCTGTTCGATCTTGTCGAGGGTCAGCACGACGCCTTCGAGGGCTTTCTTTTCCTTGCCGAGCTCCTGGGCCCGGGCGGCGTCGTTCCAGATGTCGGGATCTTCGAGTTGCTTGCTGACTTCGATCAGCTTTTCAGCCTTGTTGTCGTAGTCAAAGATACCTCCGAAGTTCGAGCTCCCGGGCCTTCAGGTCGGCGAGCTTGTTGGAGATGGCGTTGAGGCGTTCTGCTTCCATGATCGTGGCCCTGGCGGATTCGGGAAAACCTCGAACTATATCATGAGCTTCCTGCTTGGAATGGGCCGCCGCGGTGGTTCGCCCGGGGGCCGGTCGTGCTAGTCTCGCCGGCTCAGGATAAGTGGATAAATCATGAGTCAGACCCCATTGGATAACCGGACCAGGCTGCATCAGGGCGGACGCCTGCTGCTGGCCCGGGTGCGCTGGATCACCCTGCTGGCGGTGCTGCTGGGGCTCGTGGCCGCAGGGGCGACCACCTTTGCCATCGAGCGTTTCCTGGGCGAGGAGCGGGCGCGCGCCGATCTGGCCCGGGATCTGGCTCGCACGACCCGCGTGCTGGCCCTGACGATGCAGGGGCAGCTGTGGGATTACGCCCGGGAGAGCGCCGAGGGCATCGTCCGGTCGCTGGCGGCCGACGACCGGCGGATCGTCTCGGTGGTGGTGTTCGACCGGGCGGGCAGCCAGCCGTTTGTCGAGTACGTGGGTGCGGGGGCGGCCGATGCTGTCGCGGTGATGCGCAGCGAGGTGGACATCGACGCCAACGGCGAGGTGATCGGCAAGGTGGTGGTGACGATGAGCGCCGCGCCCTACCTCGAGGTGGCTGCGGATGCGGTGCGGCGGACGATGCTGATCACCATTTCGATGCTGGTGCTGGGCGGCATGCTCATCATGGCGTTTCTGCAGCGCCGGCTGCTGCTGCCGATGGAGGCGCTGGCTGCGGCGGCGGGCCGGCTTTCGACGGGAGACCTGGGCGGCGAGATCCGCCCGTTGCGCGACGACGAGCTGGGCGGCGTGGCCCGTGCGCTGGAGAACATGCGGGTGGCGCTGCTGGGTGCCTTCGAGGATCTGCACGCCAAGAACCGGGAGCTCACCGCCCAGTCGGCCCTGCTGGAGCAGCGGGTGGCCGAGCGAACCGAGGCGCTGTCGAAAGCCAATGACGATCTGCGCGGCGCGATGGAGGCGCTCAAGAGCACCCAGAGCGGGCTGATCGAGGCGGAGAAGCTGGCTTCGCTCGGCAGCCTGGTGGCGGGCGTCGCCCATGAACTCAACACGCCCCTGGGCAACGCGATCACGGTGGTGACGACGCTGGAGGATCAGCTTGCCGAGATGGTGCGACGGGTGGCGTCCAACACCCTGCGGCGCTCCGATCTGGATCAGCATCTGCTTGAAGCCCGGCAGGGGCAGGACATCCTTCAACGCAACGTGACCAAGGCGGCCGATCTGGTGCGTGGCCTCAAGCAGCTGGCGGTGGATCAGACGACCGACATGCGCCGGCAGTTCAGCCTGGTCGAGGTGGTGGACGAGGTGCTGATCATGGTCCGGCCACGCTTCAACCATACGCCTTACCGCATCGAGACCGATCTGGCCGAGGTGAGCATGGACAGCTACCCTGGCCCCCTCGGGCAGGTGCTGACCAATCTGGTGCTCAATGCGCTGACCCACGCCTTCGTCGGGCGGACGTCGGGCTGCGTGACGATCAGCGCACACCTGCGGGGCGATGGTCAGTTGCTGCTGGTGCTGCGGGATGACGGCGTGGGGATTGCGCCGGAGGTGCGTCGGCGCTTGTTCGAGCCCTTCGTCACGACGAAGATGGGGCAGGGCGGGTCGGGCCTGGGGCTGCACATCGCCCGCAACATCGTGATGGGGTTGCTGGGCGGCACCATTGACGTGGTGAGCGAGCCGGGGCGGGGGGCAGAGTTTCGTGTGGCGATCCCCCTGACGGCGCCGGAGCGCCCGGCGGCCTGAGTGCTGGCGGGGGGGGGGGGGCTGCGGCCTGGTCAGGGCAGGTAGCCGGAATCCCGCATCTGCTTCACTGTGCGGATCTGGGCCCGGTGCATCGTCTGCTCGGCGCTCTGGCCACCGGTGAGGGCCTGGGCGATCTCCTGGCCCACGGCGTTGCCGATGGCGGGGAATTCGGGAATCGAAAGCACCTGGATGCCGGTGTAAGGCACTGCCCGCAGGGTCGGGTTGCGCGGGTCGGCGGTGGCGAGGGCGTCGAGCACGAAACCGGAGAACGGTGCGGCGGCCTTGTAGGCCGGGTTCTGGTAGGTGGACCTGCGGGTGCCCGGTGGCGCGGCAACCCAGCCCTGGTCGGCGGCAACCAGGCGGATGTAATCCTTTGACGTCGCCCAGGTGATGAACGCCAGCGCCGCCTGCCGCTTGGTGGTGGAGGCGGGGATCGCCAGTGCCCAGGTCCATAGCCAGTGGGCGCCCCGTACCGTGACCGCCACCGGCGCCGGGGCGTAGCCCAGCACCCCGGCGACTTTCGATTCCTTCGGGTTGTAGAGGCTGCCTGCTGCCACGGTGGCGTCGATCCAGATGGCGCAGTGGCCATCGGCGAAGAGCTGCAGGTTTTCGTTGAAGCCGTTGCGCTCAGGGTTGGGCGGGCCGTAGTTGCGGAGGACGTCGAGATACCAGTCGACGGCCCTGATCCATTCGGGCGAGTCGATCTCGGGCGTCCAGTCGGGCCGGAACCAGCGGCCGCCAAAGGTGTTGGCGAGGGTGCTGACGGTGGCCATGTTCTCGCCCCAGCCGGGGCGGCCGCGCAGGCAGATGCCGTACTGCTGCTGCTCGGGGTGGTGGAGCTGGCGGGCGAACCGCTGGATTTCCTTGATGGTGGGCCGCGCCGGCATCACCAGCCCGGCTTGGCGGAAGAGATCGGCCCGGTAGTAGGTCATCGAGCTCTCGGCGTAGAAGGGCAGGGCGTAGAGGGTGTCTCCCACGGTGAGCTGCTGGCGGACGTTGGGCAGGATGTCGTCGAGGTCGTAGCTGGCCGGCAGCCCGGTGATCGGGGAGAGCCAGCCGTTTCGCCAGGTTTGGGCCTCGTTGGGGCCGATGGTGATCACGTCGAACTGGCCGTCGGCGATGGCGAGGTCGCTGAGGGTGCGGCGGCGCAGGATGTTCTCTTCGAGCACGCGCCATTCGAGTTCGACCCCGGGATGCGTCTTTTCAAACTGCCGGGACAGGCGCTGCATGATCTGCATGTCCGGGTTGTTGACGGTGCCGATGGTGATGCGGACGCCTCTGCCCTTGGGGCTGGCAGGTACCGAGAGCCCGTGGCGGGCAAGGATGCGGCTGAGGCTGCCGTCCTTCTCGAGGGCCTTGAGGCCGGCGTCGAAGGCCTGCTGCAATTCGGCGTGGCGAGGGCTGCTCAGGGGAAAGGCCAGGTGGAAGCTGCTGGGAAACAGCACCGGCGACAGGAATTCCAGCTTCCCGATGTACTGGGGGCGCTGCAGGGCCATCAGGTCGGCGGCGAGGTACTTGTCGATCAGCACCAGATCGATCCGGCCATTGGCGAGCTTGTCGAGGTTCTGCAGATCGAGGGCGACCCGCTCGGTGCGTAGCGGGGCGACGGCGGCCGCTGCTGCGCCGGAGAGGCTGCCGCGGGTGATTCCGAAGCGCAGGTTGGCCAGGGCTTCGAGGGCGGCGGCCGGGCGGCGGATGGCATCGGCGGGCAGGCGGATCGGGGAATCCTTGCGCTTAAGCAATCCCAGCTGGTCGCCGGGCAGCGGTGCGGAGAGGAGATATCCGGACTTCAGGGCTGGGTCGGCATGAACCGGCATCCAGCCGTCCACCTCGCCGGATTCGGCCATGTGGCGGGCCCGGTCGGGGGGGTAGAAGTTGGTCTGGACTTGATACCCGCTGCGGGCGAAGGCGGCCCGGGCGACTTCGGGCACGTAGCCCTGGTCGGGCAGGGTGGCGCCGGCGTAAGGTTCCCGCTCGATGGCGGCGAGGCGCACGATGTTGCCGGCCACTGCCGTCGGGAGCAGGCCGCCGAGGAGGACGAGCCCGGCGGCGACACGGATCAGCAGGATGCGCACGGGGCGCACCTCAGTAGGGGAGCGGGTAGCCGTCGCGCAGCCCGGCGAGCCAGGCGGCGAGTTCGGTGCTTTCCATCGGCCGCGCGAAGAGAAAGCCCTGGGCCTCGTCGCAGCCGAGCTGGTGCAGCGCGTCGGCCTGGGCCACGGTCTCGACGCCTTCGGCGATCACGCTGAGCCCGAGGTTGCGGCCAAGCTGGATGACGGTCTGGGCGATGCTTCCGCCGGCGCCGCCGGTGGTCTGCATGGCGCGGATGAAGCCCCGGTCGATCTTCAGCCGGTCCACGTCGAGCTGCTGGAGGTAGGACAGGGACGAGAAGCCGGTGCCGAAATCATCGACGGCCACGCTGATCCCCAGCGCCTTCACCTCGCGGATGACGCCGGTGATGTAGTCGGGCTCCAGCATCGCCATGGATTCGGTGATCTCGAGTTCGAGCAGGGCAGGATTGATGCCGGTGTCGGCGATGGCGCCCTGGAGCGTCTGGATGAAGCGCGGGTGGCGGAACTGGGCGAGGGAGACATTCACCGCCATCCGAAAACCGGCGAAGCCGGCCTCTGTGAGGGCGACCTGACGATGGCAGGCGTTGCGCAGCACCCACTGGCCGATGTCGACGATCAGCCCGGAGTATTCGGCGATGGCGATGAAGCGCTCGGGCGGGATCAGTTCGCCGCTCTCGGCCTTCCAGCGCAGCAGCGCCTCGGCACCGACGATGCGGCCATCGGCAAGATTGATCTGGGGCTGGAAGCACAGGAACAGACGGTCGTGCTGGAAGGCGCTGCGCAGGTTGCGTAAGAGGCGCACGCGCTCCTGCACCTCGGTGCCCATCTCGCGGTCGTAGAAGCAGTAGCTGCCGAGCCCGCTGGCCTTGGCGCGCTTGAGGGCGATGGTGGCGTTCTTGAGGGTATCGGCGCCGTCGCCGGGCACTTCGGTCAGCATCACGCAGCCCTGGCTGGCGGAGATCATCTGCTCGGTGAGGTCGATCTCGAAGGGCTCCTGGAACAGCCCGGCGATGGCCTCGGGGTTGAGCAGCGCGCGGGGGCCGAGCAGGCCGAAGGTGTCGCCGTGCACGCGGGCGACCATGATCTGGCGGGCGCAGTGCTCCACCAGCCGGTCGGCCACGGCGCGCAGGATGCGGTCGCCGTAGGGGTGGCCGAGGGCTTCGTTGGTCTCGGAGAAGTGGTCGAGGTTGAGGAGGATGAGCAGTTCGTCGCCGCCCTGGCGCCGGCGGTGGTCGATCTCCTGGACCAGCCGGGTGCGGTTAGGCAGGCGCAGCTGCGGGTCGACGAAGGCCGACGCGTTGAGCTGGGCGAGCAGATCGAGGTTGTCGAGGCACACCGCCATGTTGGTGCAGAACACATCGATGAGCTGCTGGTCGGTGTCGGCGAGCGGCGCCACGGTGTCGATGTAGGCCGCCATCATCATGCCGGAGCGGCCGCCGAAGAGCAGCACGGTGCGCGTGCCGTTGAACAGGCTGGTCTCGTCGGCCAGGCTCTTGATGAGCATGCCGCGCACCTCGCCGTCCTCGAGCTGGTCGAGGGGCTGGTTGAGCAGGCCCACGTAGCGCCCGGCGGCGGCCACCACCCGCAGGTTGGCCGCATCGATCGGCCCGCTGTTCTGGCGGCGGGTGATGATCAGACCCTCGGTCGGCAGGCCGAGCAGGCCGGTGATCTGGGTGATGACGCCGGCAGCGAAATCACTGATGCCCCGCTCGGCCATCAGGCGGGCGCTGCCCTGGACGATGAGGTCGAGGCCCCGCCGGCTCGCCGAGATGATGTGGAGCTGGCTGTAGGAGCGGATTGCCGCGGTGAGCGTGGTGTAGAGCTTGATGCGGGTGAGCTCGGACTTGGTCCTGTAGTCGTTGATGTCGTAGTCGCGGACGACTTCCATCTCCGGCGCGTAGCCCGGCTGGCCGGTGCGCAGGATGATGCGGATCTCCTGCTGGCCGAGTTCGTCGCGGATGTGGCGGACGAGTTCGAGCCCGGCGTTGACCTCTTCCATCACCACATCGAGGAGGACTACCGCGATGTCGGTGTGGGCGGCAAGGATGCGGCGGGCTTCGGCGGCGCTGTGGGCGTGGAGGAAATCGAGGGGCCGGCCGGCGATGGGCAGGTTGCGCATCGCGAACACCGTGGCCTGGTGGACATCGTCTTCGTCGTCGACGATCAGCACCTTCCAGCCGGGCTGGACGGGGGCACGGCTTTCATCCTCGGCGCAGAACAGGATTTCGTTGTGTTCGTCGACCACTACGCCTCCCATGTTGCCAAGATGGTTATAGCCAGGATTGACGGACTGCGCGGGGACGAATTTAGTTTCCGGGTGAAGGTGCCGGCCTTGCCCGTTATGGGCTGACCGCCTTCTTGCAGGCCTTGTACTTGGTACGGCAGCGGTTCGAGCACAGGAACTCGGTGTTGTAGTCGCCCTTGGGGCAGGCGCCGAGGCATCGCGTGTTGGCGGTGATGCACTCGGTGAGCGAACCCGTGGGGACCGGCGTGCGCAGGGCCTCGCGGGTGTCTTCGTCCTTGTCGGGCTCCTTGCGCATCAGCCGGAAGGTACCCCGGGAGCTGGCGTCCCGCCGGCCAGCCTGGGTGTAGCGGCCCTCGAACATGCTCGTGGAACAGGTTCCCACGAAACGCAGCACCATCGACGAGCTGAATGGCACGGTGAAGTCGCACTTGTCGCCCATCATCTCGCCGGAGCTGATCTGCCCGACCGCCGAGATCGGCGGGCTGGCCTTGACCCGGCCGACCAGCACGCCGTGAAGGTCGCGCAGTTCGACGGTGACGGTGATCGGCCCGGCGAAATCCTCGGGCAGCAGCATGCCCTCGTAGAGCTTGTCCTCGGCGCAGGCGCCTGCCGCGGCCATGCCGAATAGGAGCGAGCAGACCGCTTGCCGGAGGAACGAACATGGTTTCATGGGGATTTGATGCGATGTGAGTATTCTAGAACAATTCGTCGGCACCGAGGTAGCGCCATTGGCCCGGCGGCAGATGGCCCAGCATCACCCGGCCGATGCGTACCCGCTTGAGTCCGACGACCTTCAGGCCGACGAGTTCGCACATCCGGCGGATCTGGCGCTTCTTGCCTTCGCGCAGCACGAAGCGCAGCTGGTCTTCATTCAGCCAGCTGACCTTGGCCGGACGCAGCGCCTCGCCATCCAGGGACAGGCCGTGGTTGAGCAGCTTGAGCCCGTCTTCGGACAGCGTGCCTTCGACGCGCACGTGGTACTCCTTCTCGATGCTCGAGTCGTCGCCGATCAGCGCGCGGGCGATGCGCCCGTCCTGGGTGAATACCAAGAGGCCGATGGAGTCGATGTCGAGCCGGCCGGCGGGCGCGAGGCCGCGGTGATGGCTGTGCAGGTAACGGTTTTCCGACGGGTCTTCGGCCCAGCGGTTCTCGGCGGTGATCAGCACGCTGGCCGGCTGGTACCCGTCCTCGGCCTGGCCGGAGACGTAGCCGACGGGCTTGTTGAGGAGGATGGTCACGCGGCTGTCCTGGGCGGTCTGGCCGCGGCGGTCGAGCTCGACGACCTGGCCCGGATGCACCCGCGAACCCAGCTCGCTCACCACCCGGCCATCCACGCGGACCCAGCCCTTCTCGATGTATTCGTCGGCCTCGCGGCGGGAGCACAGGCCCAGCTCGGTCATGCGCTTGGAGAGACGGATCGAGCCGTCGTCGCGCAGCGGCGAGAGTTGCGGCGCGGGACGCGGTTCGCCGGTCCATTGCTTGCGTTCGTGGCGCGGCGGGCGATCGGTGGCCGGACGCTCGGCGCTGCGTTCTCCTTGGGGGCGGTCGCCAAAGCCACGCGGCTTGTCGCCGTAGGGGCGCGGGGGGCGGTCGTCGCCGGTGCGGGGCGGGCGGTTGTCGTCACGGCGCGGGCCGCGGTCGTCGGCGCTGCGCTCGCCGTAGGGGCGGGCGGGGCGGTCGCCGGAAGGACGCGCCGGGCGGTCGCCAAAGCCACGCGGCTTGTCGCCGTAGGGGCGTTGGGGCCGGTCGTCGCCGGTGCGGGGCGGGCGGTTGTCGTCGCGACGCGGGCCGCGGTCGTCGGCGCTGCGTTCGCCGTAGGGGCGGGCGGGGCGGTCACCGAAGGGACGTGCCGGGCGGTCGCCGGCCGGGCGCGGGGGGCGATCGTCGCGGGGCCTGTCGTCGCGGGGCGGGCGGGCGTCGTCGGCGCGGCTGCGGCGGGGCGGCTCGGCGTTGGCCTGGTCCGGGTAGGAGGCCTTGCTGCGCTTGCGCCAGTCGTTGCCGCCGCCGCGTTTGGCCGGGGCGGGATCGGCGTCGGCGCTGTGGGTGGCGGGGGCGGCGGTGCGCGGTTTGAGCTTGAGCGTGCCTTCGGAAGTGGGCAGGGGCGCGCGGCGGCGGGGCGTATCGGTCATGGCGGGCCCTTTCAGGCAGCGGGATGCAGTTGTTGGAGGTCGGCCGCTTCGAGGTAGACCCATTCGCCTTCGGCCAGGCCGGCGAGGACGCCTTCGCCCAGCGCGAGGCCGCCGAAGCCGTGGCGGTGGAGCTTGTCCACGTGGTTGCCGGCGGCGGCGATCATGCGTTTGACGACGTGGTACTTGCCCAGGTCGATGGACATTTCGAGGGTGCGCGGGGCCAGCAGGCGGGCGGTGAGGGCCTTCACCGGCTGGGGCTCGTCGATCAGGCTGACGCCGGCGAGGAGGCGCTCGACGAGGGCGTCGGTGCCGTCCTCGGCCAGTTCGGCGCGGTAGATCTTGGGCACGTGCTTCTTGGGGGACGACAGGTTGTGGATGAAGGCGCCGTCGTCGGAGAACAGCAGCAGGCCGGTGGTATCCACGTCGAGCCGGCCGACGCTCTGCACGTTGCGCACCACCAGCGGGTGCGGCAGCAGCGAATACACGCCCCGGTGGTGCTTGGGCTCGTGGGAGCACTCGAAGCCGGCTGGCTTGTAGAGGGCGAGGTAGGTCTTCTCGCGGTAAGTCCAGGCTTCGCCCTCGATCTCATAGACGAGGCCGGCGGTGGGGATTTCGGCGCCCGGATCATCGACGACTTCGCCGTTGATGCGGACTTCGCCGAGCTCGACGAGCTGCCGGCACTGGCGGCGGCTGCCGAAGCCCTGGTTCTGGAGGATGCGTTCGAGTTTCACGGGAAGAGCGGATTTCAGGATCAACCCGATATTGTCGCCGCCCCGGCGGGGGAGGGCAACCGCAGATGCCTCGCTGGATGTGTCAGCGACCGCGCAGGAACAGTTTGTCCAGGTCGGCCATCGAGAGTTGCGTCCAGGTGGGGCGGCCGTGGTTGCACTGGTCGGCGCGTTCGGTGGCTTCCATTTCGCGCAGCAGGGCGTTCATCTCGGGCAGGGTGAGGTTGCGGTTGGCGCGTACGGCGCCGTGGCAGGCCATGGTGGCGAGGAGCTCGTTGCGGCGGGCGGTGACGACTTCGGTGGCGGGGTAGTCGCGCAGCTCGGCGAGCAGGGCGCGCAGCAGCTCGGCCACCGGGGCGCGGGCGAGGAGGGCCGGTACGCTGCGCACGGCGAGCTCGGTGGGGCCGGCGGGCCCGATCTCGAAGCCCATGCGCTCCAGCAGTTCGGCGTGCTCTTCGGCGGTGGCCATGTCCTTGGCGCCGACGCCGAAGACGGCGGGGATCAGCAGGCGCTGGACGCCGGGGGTGCCGTCGAGGACGGTCTTGAGGCGTTCGTAGAGGATGCGTTCGTGGGCGGCGTGCATGTCCACCACGATGAGGCCGGTTTCGTTCTGGGCCAGGATGTACACGCCGTGGAGCTGGGCGACCGCGTAGCCGAGGGGCGGGGCGAGGTCGCCGGCGGGCATCGGGGCCGGGGCGGGCGACGTGGCCGGGCCGGAGCGCGGGGCGAAGGCGGTGGCGGCAAAGCCTGGCGCGGGGGCGTCGGCGGGGCGGGCCGAGGCGGCGAAGTCGAAGTAGGCGCGGGACGCCGGCTCCATCGCCAGCCGGCCCTGCTGGGGCGGCGGGAAGTGATGGGCGGTTTGCGCTGCAGCCGTGGGCTGGGCCTGCGGGATGTCGCTGACGGCGGCGGATTCGCCGGCCTGGGCGGCGCCAGAGGCGGCCAGCGCGCGGTTGAGGGCGTGGTAGACGAACTGGTGCACCGCACGGGAATCCCGGAAGCGCACCTCGATCTTCGCGGGGTGCACGTTGACGTCCACCCCGAACGGGTCGAGTTCCAGGAACAGCACGTAGGCCGGGTGGCGGCTGCCGTGGAGGATGTCGGCGTAGGCCTCGCGGATGGCGTGGGTGACCAGCTTGTCGCGCACGAAGCGGCCGTTCACGTAGAAGAACTGGGCGTCGCGGCTGCTGCGCGAATACGCGGGCAGGCTGGCGAAGCCGGTGAGGCGCAGCAGGCCCGATTCGGCCTCGATGCTGCGGGCGGCGCCGACGAAATCGTCGCCCAGCAGGGCGCGGACGCGGGCCTCGCGGCGGCCGGCGGCAAGGCGCAGGCTCACCCGGCCGTTGTGGGTGAGCTGCATCGCCACGTCGGGCCGGGCCAGCGCGATGCGGCGGAACACGTCGTCGCAGTGGGCGAACTCGGTGCCTTCGCTCTTCAAAAACTTGCGCCGGGCCGGGGTGTTGAAATACAGGTCGGCCACATCCACCACGGTGCCGTGGTTGAGGGCGGCGGGGGCGAGCTCGCGCGGGTCGGCGTCGATGCGCCAGGCGTGGCTGGCGCCCTCGAAGCGGCTGGTGATGCTCATCCGCGACACCGCCGCGATGGCGGCCAGGGCTTCGCCGCGAAAGCCCATCGTGCCGACGTTTTCCAGGTCGTCGAGGCTGGCGATCTTGCTGGTGGCGTGGCGCTCGAGGGCCAGCGGGAGCTCGTCCTTGGGGATGCCGCAGCCGTCGTCGGCCACCCGGATCCGCCGCACGCCGCCTTGTTCGAGCTGCACGTCCACCACCGTCGAGCCGGCATCCATGGCGTTCTCGAGCACTTCCTTGAGCACCGAGGCGGGGCGTTCGACCACCTCGCCGGCGGCGATCTGGTTGATGAGGTGTTCGGAGAGGCGGTGGATGGGCATCGGCGGCTTCCTGTTCGGCAGGGGCGGATTGTAGCCGCTGCAAGCAGAAACGCCCCGCTCGGCATGCGGCGGCGGGGCGCCGGGCTTCATGGCGTCGTTCTTGATGGTGACTTCCACCTTCGACGGCGAGGCGGTGCGATAGCGGCTCAGGTTGAGCGTGGCGGTGCCGCTGGCGTCCGCACCCTGGCCAACGATCAGCCCGCAGTCGTATGGGCCCTCGTCAGCGCCCGCCGGGGCAGCACCCCGGCATCCGCTACTGGCGCTACGGCCGCCGCCGCTGACAGGCGATGACGATGCCGCCGGAAGGAGAGCAGGCGGTTTGATGAGGCCCGCATCCGCAACTTCGCCGGGCAGGCAACGGCCCGGATCATTGACTCAGCGCTCGCGGAGTGATTCGTCGAGCACGCGGATCAGCGGGTAGAGGAAGAACGAAATCACCGAGCGCTGGCCGGTGATGATCTCGCCGGCGAGCGTCATTCCGGGCAGCAACAGGGTGGGTGTCGGGACGCCGTCGAGCCGGGTGTCGTCGAGGCCCACCCGGGCGAGATAGTAGGCGCTGTCGGTGCCGACGGGGCCCTGGCGGGTGAAGGTGTCGGGGCTGATGTGCAGCACCTTGCCGCGGATGGTGCCGTGCTTCTGGAAGGGGTAGGTGTCGATCTTGACGCGCACGGCATCGCCTACCCTGAGCATGCCCACGTCCGCCGGCGCGACTTCGACCTCGGCTTCCAGCGGCGCATTGAGGGGCACCAGCACGAAAAGCGGCTCGGCCTCGCGAAGCACCGACCCGACCGATTTCTTGCCGATCTCGAGGACGACGGCGTCCTCGGGGGCGGTGAGGCTGACGAGGTCGGTGCGACGGCGGGCTTTGGCCAGCTGTTCGGCCACTTCGTCCCGTTCCTGAACCGCGGCGGAAAGTTTTTCGAGGGATTCCTGCCGCCAGTTGCGACCGAAGGCGGTCCGCTCGGCTTCGGTAGCGGCAATCTCGCGGCGGATCTCCTCTGCGCGGTTTACCGCCGTGGCCCGGTCGCGCTCGACCTCCAGCTTGCGTTCGCGGACTTCGAGCACCCTGGCGCGGGAGCCGAACTGGCGGGTCTGCAGCTCGGCCTGCATGGCTTCGAGCTCGGCGAGGCTCTGGACCCGCTCGGCGAGGGTGGCCTGATCCTGGCGGTTGGTCGCTTGGGCGGCGCGCAGACGGGCGATGGATTCGTCGAACTGGCGCATGCGGGCGGCGTAGGTGGCCTGGCGTTCGGCCATCAGGCGCGTCTGGACCTGCTGCTGGCTGTGGGCGCCGCCAGCGTCGATCGGGGTGCGGCCCTGGAGTTCGGCCTCGAGGCGCCGGGCGCGCATGCCCAGGCTGTCGCTGCGGGCGCCAAGCTGGCTGGCGTCGGCTTCGGCGAAGGTGGGGTCGAGGGTGGCGAGGACGGCGCCCTTGCGGACGGTCTGCCCGACGCGCACCTGGATGGTCTTGAGGATGGCTTGTTCGAGGGGTTGGACGACGATGTTGGGCAGCGGGGTGACGAGGCGACCGCGGCCGATGACGAGCTTGTCGATCTGGGCGAAGGTGGCCCACAGGAGGGCCGTGAGCACCAGCGCCAGCAGGGCGTACAGGGTGATGCGGGCGCCAAGGGGGGGCGCCTGGTGTTCGATGGCTTGGGCGTCGGGGAGGAAGTCGGCCAGCAGACGCCGGATTTTCGGGTCGGAGGACATGCTCAGAGGTGACGGGTTTGTTGTTGCCAGAGCTGGGCGTAGATGGCGCAGCGCTGGAGCAGGGCATCGTGGGGGCCGGCGTCGGCGATGACGCCCCGGTTGAGGACCATGATCGCGTCGGCTCGGGTGAGGGTCGACAGGCGGTGGGAGACGATGATCACCGTGCGGCCTTCGACCAGATTGGCCAGGTTGCCCAGGAAGATCGCCTCGGATTCCGGGTCGAGGGCGCTGGCAGCCTCGTCGAGGATCAGGATGCGCGGCCGGGGCAGCAGTGCGCGGGCGATGGCGAGCCGCTGCTTCTGGCCGCCGGAGAGGTTGGCGCCGTTCTCGTCGAGCAGGGTGTCGTAGCCCTGGGGCAGGCGCTCGATGAACTCGTCGGCGCCGGCCAGGCGGGCGGCCTCGACGATCTCCTCGAAGCGGGCGTCGGGCTTGGTGACGGCAAGGTTCTGCCGGACGCTGCCGCGGAACAGGAAGTTGTCCTGGAGCACGATGCCGATCTGGCGACGCAGGTGGGTGAGGTCGATCTCGCGCACGTCGATGCCGTCGAAGCGGATCACCCCTTCCTGGATCGGGTAGAGGCCCTGCATGAGGCGGGTGAGGGTGGTCTTGCCCGAGCCGCTGCGCCCGACGATGCCCAGCACCTTGCCGGCGGGCAGGGTGAAGCTCAGGCGGTCGAGGGCCGGCGGGCCACCGGCGGCGTAGCGGAAGGTGACGTTGTCGAACTCGATCTTGCCGGCGAGGGTGGGTTCCAGCCCGCCGGACTCGCGCAGGCCCTCGACCGGCCGGTTCATGATCTCGCCCAGCATCCGCACCGACAGGGCGGTCTCCTGGTATTCGTGGACCAGCGCGACGATCTGCACCAGCGGCGCGACGACCCGCCCGGAGAGCATCTGGAAGGCGATCAGGGCGCCCACCGACAGGCTCTGGTCAAAGACCAGATGCGCGCCCACGCCGATGAGGGTGACGGTCATCAGTTTCTCGAGAAAGCTCATGGCGGTGTGTGCCGCCATCGAGATCTTCCCGACCCGGAAATGCATGTCGACCGCCCGGGCGGAGCGGTTCTCCCATTCCTTGCGGCGCTGGGGTTCCATCGCCAGCGACTTGATGGTGCGCATGCCCTGGATGGACTCGACAAGGATCGACTGGCGCTCGGCCTCGGCGTTGTAAAGGGCCTGCAGGCGGTTGCGGAAGGTGGGCACCAGGGCAAACACGACGCCGCCGATGGCGGCCGCGAAAGCCAGCACGATGGCTGCCAGCAGCCCGGAGTAGAAGAACAGGATCGGCAGCAGGATGACCAGGATCGAGGCGTCGAGGATCGTCGAGAACAGTCGCCCGGTGAGGAACTGGCGGATTTTCTCGGCCTGCTGCATGTGCCGGGTGATGACGCCCGCGGTGCCGGTCTCGAAGAAGGTGATGGGCAGGCGCAGCAGGTGGCTGAAGGTTTTCTGGGCGAGGCGGATGTCGACCCGATTGGTGGCGGCGAGCATGAAGTATTGCCGCAGGTAGGAGAACACGGCCTCGAACAGCAGGGCGAGGATCACGCCTCCGGTGAGCACGTAGAGGGTGGAGCGGCCCTCATGGACGATCACCTTGTCGATCACCAGCTGGGTGAACACCGGCATCGCCAGCGCCAGCACATGGAGCACGATGGCGGCAACGGCAACGTCGCGCAGAAAGGTGCGCTGGCGGAAGAGTTCGGGGATGAACCAGCGCAGGCCGAAGGGCTGTTTTTCGTCGAGAACGGGGTAGCTGCGCTTGAGCAACACAAGCTCGCCGCTCCAGGCCTCCTGGAAGCGCGCGCCGCCGATGAGCAGGATGGCGTTGGCAGGCGTTGCCGTGGGGTCGAGCACGGCGACCGCCGGGCCGTCGGCCGTGTCGCGCAGCCCGACCAGCACGACGCAGTTGCCGTTCCGGAGTACGGCGATCGCGGGGAAGGTTTCCTGCAGTGCCGCCAGATCGGCGAAGTCGAGCTGCTGGCTGCGGGCCTTGAGCCCCAGCGCGCGGGCGGCGGGGACGAGGGCGTCCGGGGGCGTGGGGAATGGCGCGTCGTTGGCGAGGTGCTCGCGGCGGATCTGTTCGACGCTGGTTGAGAAGCCGTGGTGGCCGGCGATGGCTGCGAGGCAGGCCAGTGGGCTGTCGATGGACGGAGCCTGGTGCGCTTCGGGAATGGGGTCTGCGAGGTTCAAGCGGAGGGTTCCGGCGAGGGCGCGACGGTGGGGCAGGCCAGCGACAACCGGGCGTGGCTGCCCGGTTGTCGTGGCCGATCAGGGGGCTCAGGCGCTCACAAGCTGGATGTCGCTGGCGCTCAGGGCTGCACGGTTGCTGAGGGTTGCGAGCTGGACGGCGGCGCCGGCGCCCACGCCGTCCCGGTCGAACCACAACTGGCCGTTGGTGGTGTTGTAGAGGAACTGGCCTGCCGGCCCGATGGCGGCAGGCAGGCTGGTGGCAGAACGCAGCAGCGCCGTTCCGCCGGCAGTTAGGCCGAAGTTGGCCGCGATCACCTGAATCCTGTCGCCGGCGGCGGACGAGAAGTCGGTGATGGTGTCACCGCAATCTGCGGCGACGGTGAACACGAACTGGTCGGCCCCGTTTCCGCCGGTCAGGGTGTCACTGCCACCACCGCCGACGATCCGGTTGGTGGCACTGTTGCCGACGATAGTATCGGCCAGCGCGGTGCCCTTAGCGTTCTCGATGGTTGCGCCGTAGGCAATGCCCAGGCTGTCGCGCACGTAGGTGCTGCCGTTGTGGAACGTATTGCCGATGGACGACCAGCTGCCCGCGTTGAGGTTGAGGCTGACACCCTGGGTCTGGTTGCTGGCGTCGATGGTGTCGTTGCCGCCCGCATCCCAGATGCAGTCGTAGATGCGGCCGCCGGTGGTCCAGGTGTAGACGTCGTTGCCGGTGTTGTAGCTCGTGTTGGCGCCATAGAGGTACTGCAGGGCGGCGATGTCGTTGAGCATGTAATCGACAGGGTAGAAGCTGGTGGTGTACCCGGTGAGCGGGGCGCCGTCGTAGCTGCGGTAGCTCATCACGCTGTACTTGAGCTGGTCCTCGCCGGACTCGGGGGCCGGCGTGCCGCTGTGGGGGTGATCCAGACCCATGGCGTGGCCGAGCTCGTGGATGAAGGTGGCGTAGTCGTAGTTGCCCTGAGCCGGGTTGGTGTAGCCGTTGGCCTTGAACCAGATGTCACCACCCAGCGCCGAGCGGCTCGGATACCAGGCGTCGGCCGTTCCCTCGTTGGGCGATCCGGTGACCGACCAGCGGATGTCGCCCGCGCTTGTGGCCGTGTCGGCCACTTCGCTGAAGGTGATATTGCAGATCGCCGAGACAGACCCCATCGCCTGCTGGGCCGCGGCCCGCTGGGCGCTGGTCAGCGCCGAGACGGGCGCGTGGGCCACCTTGCCGTTGAAGATGTTCTCGTAATTGAAGACCGAGGTGGCCGTGGAGAAGCTGTAGGTGAGTGATGCACCGGTCCCGATTGCACCCCCCCACTTCTGGTTGCTGACGAGGTTCTCGATGCTGTCGTCCACCGAACTGGGGACAGAAATATAGGTGACGGCGGCGATGCTGTTGTCGATGCCGGGGCGGTTGGCGGCTGCGTCGTCGTTGAGGATGGTGGCTGCCGCGCTGGCGGTCGTCAGGGTCGCGCCGGCTGCGCCGCTCAGCACGACGTTGAAGGTTTCATTGGCTTCGACAGCAGTGTCGCCGGCCACGTTGACGGTGATGGTCTTGCTGGTTTCACCGACGGCAAAGCTGATCGAGCCACCGGGCAGCACCCCGCCGGTGAAGTCGGCAGCGGTGGCCGTGCCGCCGGAGACGGCCCAGTTGACGGTGGAGGCCGCCGTCGTCGTGCCGGCGCGCGTCACGGTAAAGGTGAAGGGCGTCGAGCCGCTGTTGCCCTCGGCCTTGCTGGCGCTGGTGGCGGCGATGGCTAGAGTGGGGAGGACGTCGTCGTTGAGGATGGTGCCGACGGCGCTGGCGGTGCCGAGGGTGGCGCCGGTGGGCGTGGTGAGGTTCACGTAGAACGCTTCGTTGGCTTCGACGACGGAATCTCCTGCGACATTCAGGCTGATGACCTTTCTGGTCTCGCCAGCGGCAAAGCTGAGGACGCCGGAGGTGGGGCCGGAGAAGTCGGCGGCGTTAAGGGTGGCGGTGCCTTCGACGACGCTCCAGGCCACGGTGGAGGCGCCGCCGGTGTTGCCGCTGCGGGTGACGGTGAAGGTGAAGGGCGTCGTGCCGCTGTTGCCCTCGGCCTTGCTGGCGCTGGTGGCGGCGATGGCGAGGGTGGGGAGGGTGTCGTCGTTGAGGATGGTGCCAGTGGCGCTGGCGGTGCCGAGGGTGGCGCCGGCAGCGCCGGACAGGACGACGTTGAAGGTCTCGTTGGCTTCGACGAGGGCGTCGCCGGCCACGTTGACGGTGATGGTCTTGCTGGTTTCACCGACGGCGAAGCTCACCGAGCCGGTGGGGAGCACGCCGCCAGTGAAGTCGGCAGCGGTGGCCGTGCCGTTGGCGACGGCCCAGTTCACGCTGGAGGCGATGCCGGTGTTGCCACTGCGGGTGACGGTGAAGGTGAAGGGCGTCGTGCCGCTGTTGCCCTCGGCCTTGCTGGCGCTGGTGGCGGCGATGGCGAGGGTGGGGAGGGTGTCGTCGTTGAGGATGGTGCCAGTGGCGCTGGCGGTGCCGAGGGTGGCGCCGGCAGCGCCGGACAGGACGACGTTGAAGGTCTCGTTGGCTTCGACGAGGGCGTCGCCGGCCACATTGACGGTGACCGTCTTGCTCGTCTCGCCGACGGCGAAGCTCACCGAGCCGGTGGGGAGCACCCCGCCAGTGAAGTCGGCGGCGGTGGTGGTGCCGTTGGCGACGGCCCAGTTCACGCTGGAGGCGATGCCGGTGTTGCCGCTGCGGGTGACGGTGAAGGTGAAGGGCGTCGAGCCGCTGTTGCCCTCGGCCTTGCTGGCGCTGGTGGCGGCGATGGCGAGGGTGGGGAGGGTGTCGTCGTTGAGGATGGTGCCCGTCGCCGAGGCGGCGCCAAGGGTGGCGCCGGTGGGCGTGGTGAGGTTCACGTAGAACACTTCGTTGGCTTCGACGACAGAATCTCCTGCGACATTCAGGCTGATGACCTTGCTGGTCTCGCCGGCGGCAAAGCTGAGGACGCCGGAGGTGGGGCCGGAGAAGTCGGCGGCGTTGAGGGTGGCGGTGCCTTCGACGACGCTCCAGGCCACGGTGGAGGCGCCGCCGGTGTTGCCGCTGCGGGTGACGGTGAAAGTGAAGGGCGTCGTGCCGCTGTTGCCCTCGCCCTTGCTGGCGCTGGTGGCGGCGATGGCGAGGGTGGGGAGGACGTCGTCGTTACGGATGGTGCCCAGCGCGGCGGAGGTGCCGAGCGTGGCGCCGGTGGGCGCGGAGAGGACTACCTTGAAATCTTCGTCGGCCTCGATCTGGGTGTCGCCGGCCACGTTGATGGTGATGAGCCTGGAAGTTTCGCCCGCGGCAAAAGTGAGGGTGCCGCCCGTGAGCACGCCACCGGTGAAGTCGGAGGCGCTGGCGGAGCCGCCGGCCACCGCCCAGTTGACCGTGCTGCTGCCGACGGTGCTGCCGCTGCGGGTGACGGTGAAGGTGAAGGCCGTGCTGCCGCTGTTGCCTTCGGCCTGGCTGGCGGAAGTGGCGGCGATGCTGAGCACGGGCATGGTTGCCGCCGTGGTGGCCGAGATCAGGTAGTTGCCGGTGGCGGAGCCGTAGCCCTGGGCCGACAGGAAGTAGCTGCCGGACTGGGTGGCGGTGAAGCTCAGCGCCGAATTGAGGGTTCCGCCGGCGTCGTCGTTCCAGGCGAGCTGGCGGCCGGTGGCGTCGAGCAGGCGCAGCAGCGGATCGCCCACGCCGCCGAAGGTGAGCGTGTCAAGCCGGAAGGTGTAGGCCGTCCCCGCCGTCAGGCTGACTTTCCACCAGTCCTGATCTCCCGCGGTTTCGATGGAACTGATACCGCCGAGGCCGTTGATGGCGAGCGTGGCGGTGGAGCTGGTGGAGCCCAGGATGTCGGCCATGATTTTCTCTTCCGGAGTGGTGAATGTCCTAAATTATCCCGGTAGTCATGATGAATTGTTAGTCGTTTTGGTTGTTTTGAGTTACCCGAAGTGGGTTTGTTGGATACGGGGGCGTCGATCGGGTTGGTGCGGCCTTGCCGGTCCGGGCCCCGGTGCTATGATCGGCGCCCTCTCTCCCCACACTCATTTACCCGGAGCGCCCCATGAGATTCGGCACCCCTCTTTCCCCGTCCGCCCTGCGCGTGATGCTTCTCGGCTCCGGCGAGCTGGGCAAGGAAGTCTTGATCGCGCTGCAGCGCCTGGGCGTCGAGACCATCGCGGTCGATCGTTACCCCAATGCCCCTGGCCATCAGGTGGCCCACCGCGCCCACGTGATCCCGATGACCGACGGCGCCGCGCTGCGGGCGCTGGTGGAGCAGGAGAAGCCCCACCTGATCGTGCCGGAGATCGAGGCCATCGCCACCGACATGCTCGAGAGAATCGAGGCCGAAGGCCTTGCCACGGTGATCCCCACCGCCCGCGCCGCGCGCCTTACGATGAACCGCGAGGGCATCCGCCGCCTTGCCGCCGAGGAGCTGGGCCTTGCCACCTCGCCCTACCGTTTTGCCGACTCGATGGCCGAGCTGCAGGCCGCCATCGACGGCAGCGACGGCAAGCCGGCCATTGGCTACCCGTGCATCGTGAAGCCGGTGATGTCCTCGTCCGGCAAGGGCCAGTCGCTGCTCAAGGGGCCGGATGACGTGCAGAAAGCGTGGGACTACGCCGCCGCCGGCGGACGCGTCAATCAGGGCCGGGTGATCGTCGAAGGCTTCATCGATTTCGATTACGAGATCACCCTGCTCACCGTGCGTGCCAACGACGCGACCGGCACCGTGCAGACCTATTTCTGCGATCCCATCGGCCATGTGCAGGTGTCGGGTGACTACGTGGAATCCTGGCAGCCCCAGGCGATGAGCCCGAAGGCCCTGGAGCGCGCCCGGGAGATCGCCGGCGCCGTCACCGGCAACCTGGGCGGGCGCGGGCTGTTCGGCGTCGAGCTCTTCGTGAAGGGCGACATGGTGTGGTTCTCGGAAGTCAGCCCGCGGCCCCACGACACCGGCCTCGTCACCCTGTGCTCCCAGCGCTTCTCCGAGTTCGAGCTCCACGCCCGCGCCATCCTCGGCCTGCCGGTGGATGTGAGCCGCGCCGAACCCGGTGCGTCGGCGGTGATCTATGGTGGTATGGAGGCGGCGGGCATCGCCTTCGAGGGCGTGGCCGAGGCGCTGGCCGTGCCGCGTACCGACATCCGCCTGTTCGGCAAGCCCGAGGCTTTCGTGAAGCGCCGCATGGGCGTGGTGGTGGCCAATGGTGCCGACACCGACGAAGCCCGCAGCCGCGCCAAGCTGGCCGCCGGCAAGGTTCGCCCGGTTCAGGGCTGACTCCGGCACGGGGGAGGGCGGCCCGCCTTCCCCCACAATAACAAGGCCGCGGGGCGGCCCGATGAAGGAGACACGCCATGAAACTGCTGCGCTACGGCCCGGTGGGCCAGGAGAAACCCGGTCTGCTCGATGCGGAAGGCACGCTCCGCGACCTTTCCGGCCTCATCGACGACATCACCCCGAGGCGCCTTGCGCCGGAAGCCCTGGCCGCGCTGGTCGCGGTCGATCCGGCACGGCTGCCGGCGGTGCCGGGCAACCCTCGCCTCGGCGTACCCTGGAACGGCACGCCCAAGTATGTGGCCATCGGCCTCAACTACCACGATCACGCGGTCGAGTCGAACATGCCGGTGCCCGTCGAGCCGGTGATCTTTCCCAAGTGGACCAGCTGCCTGTGCGGCGCCAACGATGACATCATCCATCCCCCCGAATCCACCCAGATGGACTGGGAGGTGGAGCTGGGGATCGTGATCGGCAGCCGCGCCCGCAAGGTTTCCGAGGCCGAGGCGCTCGATCACGTGGCCGGCTACGTGCTGGCCAACGATGTGTCGGCGCGCGACTGGCAGCTCCAGCGCAGCGGCGGCCAGTGGGGCAAGGGCAAGGGCTTCGACACCTTCGGCCCGGTAGGGCCGTGGCTGGTGACCAAGGACGAGATCCCTGACCCCCAAAGCCTCGATCTGTGGCTCGATGTGAACGGTGTACGCAAGCAGACCGGCACCACGAGCCTGATGATCTTCTCCTGCGCCCAGGTGGTGGCGTATCTGAGCCGCATCATGACCCTCGAGCCCGGCGATCTCATCATCACCGGCACGCCGCCGGGTGTCGGCATGGGTTTCAAGCCGCCCCAGTTCCTGAAGGTGGGGGACGTGGTGGAGCTGGGCATCACCGGCCTGGGTAGCCAGCGCCAGCGCATCGTGGCGGGCGACTGAGCCCGCACAACGGCGAGGCCTGGCTTCGATCCGGCCTCGTGCCACCCTGGCCCATCCTGTGGTCGGGGCTAGATCCTCCATCCGTTCATTCCGTTTTTGCCGGCGCTGGCGGCTTGGTGCTGGCCGTGTGGCAGGTGCTTTGGGGGGTGGTTTGTCGGACTGAAGTCCGACCTACAGGGGTTTCGCGGGTGTGTGGGTTGAAGCCTCACCGATCTGTAGGTCGGACTTCAGTCCGACATTCCCTCGCCCTGATTCATTCTTGTCCATGAAAAGCCATCTTGGCGGATGGAGAAAGATGCCTGCAGCGCGCGAATCGTCAATGCGCGTTGCCGAAACGGCGTTTCATCGCGCGCATCGTCGATTCATCGCCTGAAACTGCGTTGCGCGGGGCGTAGGGATTGTTTTGGCGCGTGAAACCCACTTTCTTGCGAGAGAAACGTCGACTCACGGCCTGAATTGACGTTTCTCTGACTGAAACGCTCTTTCAGCAAGAAAAAGTGCGTTTCTTACGGCGTAATGAGGAAAAATCGGGGCAGGAATGGCAGGGAGTGCGTTGAGCTTTGTCGCTTGCCGGACAGGGGGGTGCGGGAGGCGGCGGCGAGCGCCACCGGGCCCGCACAAACAAAAAGCGCCGGTTGCCCGGCGCTTTTGTGTGCAGCAGTGGCAGCCTTGCGGCTGCCGGCGGCTTTAGACCGACATGGCCAGCTCGAACAGTTCGCGCTTGAGCATGAACTGCTTGGGCAGGCGATCCGACAGCTTGTCGAACCATTCCTTGTGGCCGGCCAGTTCGGACTTCCACGCTTCCGCGTCGATCTTGACGAGGGCGTTGAACTCTTCCTTGGTGACGTCGGAACCGGTCCAGTCGATGTCTTCGTACTGGGGCATCCAGCCGAGGGCGTTTTCCTGGGCGGCAACGCGGCCGCGGACGCGGTCGACGATCCACTTCAGGACGCGCATGTTCTCGCCGAAGCCCGGCCACATGAACTCACCCTTCTCGTTCATGCGGAACCAGTTGACGCAGAAGATGCCCGGGGCCTGATCCACGGTGTGACCCATCTTCAGCCAGTGGTTGAAGTAGTCACCCATGTGGTAGCCGCAGAACGGCAGCATGGCGAATGGGTCGCGACGGACCACGCCCTGGGCGCCAAAGGCGGCAGCGGTGGTTTCGGAGCCGAGGGTGGCCGCCATGTAGACGCCGTAGTTCCAGTTGAAGGCCTGGTACACCAGCGGCACGGTGGTGGCACGACGGCCGCCGAAGATGAAGGCGGAGATCGGTACGCCGGCGGGATCTTCCCAGGCCGGGTCGATGGACGGGCACTGGCTGGCCGGCGCGGTGAAGCGGGAGTTCGGGTGCGCAGCCTTGCGGCCGGTTTCCTTGGCCAGCTCCGGGGTCCAGTCCTTGCCTTGCCAGTCGATCAGGTGAGCCGGGGCTTCCTTGGTCAGGCCTTCCCACCACACGTCGCCATCGTCGGTCAGCGCGACGTTGGTGAAGATGATGTTTTCCTTGAGGGTGGCCAGGGCGTTGTAGTTGGTCTTTTCGGAGGTGCCGGGGGCAACGCCGAAGAAGCCCGCTTCCGGGTTGATCGCGTAGAAACGGGTGGTGCCGTCGGCTTCCTTGCGCGGCTTGATCCAGGCGATGTCGTCGCCGACGGTGGAGATCTTCCAGCCATCGAAGGACTTCGGCGGGATCAGCATCGCGAAGTTGGTCTTGCCGCAGGCAGACGGGAAGGCGGCGGCGACGTAGGTCTTCTCGCCGGTGGGGCTTTCCACGCCGAGGATCAGCATGTGTTCGGCCAGCCAGCCTTCGTCACGGGCCATGTTGGAGGCGATGCGCAGGGCGAAGCACTTCTTGCCCAGCAGCGCGTTGCCGCCGTAACCGGAACCGTAGGACCAGATCTCACGGGTTTCGGGGTAGTGAACGATGTACTTGGTGGTCGGGTTGCACGGCCAGGACGAATCCTTCTCGCCGTGGCCCAGCGGGGCGCCAACGGTGTGGATGCACGGCACGAACTCGCCATCGGCACCCAGCACGTCATAGACGGCCTTGCCCATGCGGGTCATGGTGCGCATGTTGGTGACCACGTACGGGCTGTCGGAGATCTCGACGCCGATGTGGGCGATCGGGGAGCCGAGCGGACCCATGGAGAACGGGATCACGTACATGGTGCGACCGTGCATGCAGCCCGTGAACAGTTCGTTCAGGGTCTTGCGCATCTTGGCCGGGTCTTCCCAGTTGTTGGTCGGGCCGGCGTCGTCCTTGTTGGCCGAGCAGATGTAGGTGCGGTCTTCGACACGCGCCACATCGGAAGGGTCGGAACATGCGAGGTAGGAGTTCTTGCGCTTTTCCGGGTTCAGCTTGATCAGCATCCCGGCTTCGACCATTTCGGCGCAGAGGCGGTCGTATTCTTCTTCTGAGCCATCACACCAGACGACGCGGTCGGGCTGGGTGAGGGTGGCGATCTCGGCGACCCACTGCTTGAGTTTCTGGTTTTTGACGTAGTCGGGCGCGGCGGCGATGGCGGCTTCGGCAATGCTTTGAGACATCTGACGATTCTCCAGGACGTTACGGATTGCGTTGTTTCATGTGCCGGCTCGGGAGTCCGCCGGCTGGGCGATCGCGTCTTTTGGCCACCAGGGCTCGGCGCGTATTATTGGCTTGATCGTCTTGGGCCGCAGTAGGCCCAATCAGGAATTACCCCGGATAAGCTAGCCTATAATTATGCCACGGTTCATCGATCGACGTCATTCGCGCGTCACGTTCAAATGCTGTGGATGTCACGAATAGCCTCAATGAATCCGTGCTCCCATCATGGGCGTACGAACCCATAAACACACCACCTGGAGAGACAACAGCATGGATGAACGCATTCGTCAGGCCGCCCTGGAATACCACCGCTATCCGCGCCCCGGCAAGATTTCGATCGCCCCCACCAAGGCCCTGACCAACCAGCAGGATTTGTCGCTGGCCTACTCCCCGGGCGTCGCCGCTGCCTGCGACGCCATCGTCGAAGATCCGGCCGAGGCCGCCAACCTCACTTCCCGCAGCAACCTGATCGGCGTCGTCACCAACGGCACCGCGGTGCTGGGCCTGGGCAACATCGGCCCGCTGGCCGCCAAGCCGGTGATGGAAGGCAAGGGCGTGCTGTTCAAGAAGTTCGCCGGCATCGACGTGTTCGACCTGGAGATCGACGAACCCGACGCCGACAAGCTGATCGACATGATCGCCGCGCTGGAGCCGACCTTCGGCGGCATCAACCTCGAAGACATCAAGGCGCCGGAGTGCTTCTACATCGAGAGCAAGCTACGCGAGCGGATGAAGATCCCGGTCTTCCACGACGACCAGCACGGCACCGCCATCGTGGTGGGCGCGGCGCTGCTCAACGGCCTGCACCTGCTGGGCAAGGATCTCTCCAAGGTCAAGCTGGTCACCTCCGGCGCCGGCGCCGCGGCGCTGGCCTGCCTCGATCTGCTGGTGATGCTGGGCGTGCCGGTGTCCAACATCTGGGTGACCGACATCGAAGGCGTGGTCTTTGAAGGCCGCACCAAGCTGATGGACCCGATCAAGGCCCGCTACGCCAAGGTGACCGACGCCCGCACCCTGGGCGAAGTGATCGAAGGCGCGGACGTGTTTCTAGGCCTCTCCGCCGGTGGCGTGCTGAAGCCCGAGATGGTCGCCAAGATGGCCGTCAATCCGCTGATCATGGCGCTCGCCAACCCGACGCCGGAAATCCTGCCCGAAGAAGTGAAGCGGGTGCGCAGCGACGCGCTGATGGCTACCGGCCGTTCGGACTACCCGAACCAGGTGAACAACGTGCTGTGCTTCCCGTTCATCTTCCGGGGCGCGCTCGATGTGGGCGCCACCACCATCACCGACCAGATGAAGCTCGCCGCAGTCAAGGCGATCGCCGAGCTGGCCCGCGCCGAAGCCTCCGACATCGTGGCCGCCGCCTACGGCGAGAACGTCTCGGGCTTTGGCCCCGAGTACATCATCCCGAAGCCCTTCGATCCGCGCCTGATCGTCAAGATCGCGCCTGAGGTTGCCCGCGCGGCGATGGAATCCGGTGTGGCAACCCGCCCGATCACCGACTTCGACGCCTATCGCCAGCAGCTCAACAACTTCGTGTGGCAGTCGGGCCTGGTGATGAAGCCGGTGTTCCAGGCCGCCAAGCGCTCGCCCAAGCGGATCATCTTCTCGGAAGGCGAATCCGAGCGCGTGATGCGCGCGGTGCAGACGGTGGTGGACGAAGGCCTGTGCCGGCCGATCCTGATCGGCCGCCCGGACGTGGTGATCGAGAACATCGACCGCTTCGGCCTGCGCCTGCGCCCCGAGCTGGATTTCGAGCTCGTCAATCCCGAAACCGATCCGCGCTACGACCAGCTGTGGACCCACTACCACTCGCTGATGGAGCGCAAGGGCGTGTCGGTGGATTACGCCAAGCGCGAGGTGCGCCGCCGCCCCACGCTGCTCGGTTCGCTGCTCCTCAAGTTTGGCTACGCCGACGGGATGATCTGCGGCACCTATGGCATGCACGGCCTGCACCTCAAGTTCATCGAGACGGTGCTCGGCCGCCAGAAGGGCGTGCGCAACTTCTACACCATGAACCTGCTGGCGCTGCCGGGCCGCACGGTGTTCCTGTGCGACACCTACGTCAATTACGACCCGACGCCCGAGCAGGTGGTCGAGATGACCCGCCTCGCCGCCGACGAAGTGCGCCGCTTCGGTATCCATCCGCGCATCGCGCTGCTATCCCACTCCAGCTTCGGCACCGACAACTCGCCCACCGCCGAGAAGATGCGCAAGGCGCTGGTGATGCTCCACGCCGAGCACGGCGATCTGGAAGTCGAAGGCGAGATGCACGGTGACGCGGCGCTGGATTCGGCGATCCGTCAGCAGATCTTCCCCAACGCCAAGATGAAGGAAGACGCCAACCTCCTGATCTTCCCGACCCTGGACGCGGCCAACATCGCCTTCAACCTGCTCAAGACGGCGGCAGGCGAGGGCATGACCATCGGCCCGATCCTGCTCGGTTCGGCCAAGCCGGTGCACATCCTCACCCCGACCGCCACCGTGCGGCGGATCGTCAACATGACGGCGCTCACCGTCGTCGAAGCGGGTCGCTGATCCGCACAACCGGCTCAGTTCCGGCCGCCGCGTGCCGTTAAGCTTCACAGCAACCGGGTGGAGGGTGACGGCATGACGGACGGCAGGGCTGCGCTGGTGCTCACCGGCGGTGGCGCGCGGGCGGCCTATCAGGTCGGCGCGCTGATCGCCATCCGCGACGTGTGGGGCAAGCGCGCGGAGAACCCTTTTCCGATCATCTGTGGCACATCTGCTGGCGCGGTGAATGCCGTCGCGCTGGCGGTGTTCTCGGCCAACTTCAACGAGGCAGTGAAGAAGCTCGCCTTCATCTGGCGCAACTTCCACGTCCATCACGTCTATCGCGCCGACACCCTGGCGATCGCCGAATCCGTGACCCGCTGGGGCTCGGCGATGTTCCTCGGCTGGCTGTTCCGCCAGTCGCCGCGATCCCTGCTCGACAACCAGCCCCTGCGCGAGCTCCTCGAAGCCCAGCTCGATTTCGGCGCCATCGGCCACGCCATCGCCGACGGCCACCTGCAGGCGGTGACCGTGACGGCCTCCGGCTACACGTCGGGCGAGAGCCTGTCGTTCTTCCAGGGCCGCGAGGATCTGCAGCCCTGGCGGCGGGCCCAGCGCGTCGGGGTGCGCACCGACATCAAGGTCGAGCACTTGCTCGCCTCCAGCGCGATCCCCTTCGTGTTTCCGGCGGTGCGGATCAACCGCGAGTATTTTGGCGACGGGTCGATGCGCCAGACGGCGCCCATCAGCCCGGTGATCCACCTGGGCGCCGACCGCATCCTGGTGATCGCCGGCGGCCGGCGTTCGGAAGAAGCCCGTCAGCGGACGGACATGTATCCCTCGCCGGCGCAGGTAGCGGGGCACGCCATGTCGAGCATCTTTCTGGATGGCCTGTCGATGGATCTGGAGCGGCTCGAGCGGATCAACAGCACCGTCGGTGCGCTGACGCCAGCCCAGCGCGAGGCGGCCGGGATTGCCCTGCGGCCCATCGAAACCTTTGTGATTGCGCCATCGCAGCGTCTGGATTATCTTGCCGCCCGCCATCGCAACGCGCTGCCCCGGGCCCTGAGGCTGGTTTTGAGCGGGATTGGTGCAACGCGAAAGAATGGCTCGGTGTTACTCTCCTACCTTTTGTTCGAGCGCGGGTATACCCGCGCCCTGATGGAGCTGGGTTACCGGGATGCGATGAGTCGGCGTGCCGAGCTCGCCCGCTTCCTGAGGGTGCCCGGGCACTGAAGGCCATCGGCACTTCAGGCTGATCCGGATCGGCCGTCGGTTACAAAAAAAGATTCACAAAAAACTTCAAAAATTTAGAATAAGCCATTATTTTAAATAGAAGTCTGCCGTTAACGGCTTGTCGCCCAAAATGAGGCGTAGCCCGCGGCAGTTTTTCGTCATCGGGTGATGACGAAGCGTACATGCGAGCTTCATCGCGTCGATTTTTTTGCAGCGGAGGCGTGCCTCCGCTGATGTCTAGATTTGGTTTGAAAACGATGAAAATCCGTCATTCTCTGGTTGCCCTGCTGAGCGTCTTTGCGCTTGGTTCGGTGGTGTCGGTCGATGCTGTTGCTGCAGTGCAGCGCGCATCCGCCAAGAAGGTCGCTGCGCCGGCCAAGTCCGTCGCCAAGGCTGGAAAGCCCGCCAAGGGCGGCAAGCTGGCCGCGGCTGCGCCGGCCCGGTCCGGTGGCAAGGTCGTCGCCCAGCGCGATCGTGGCCATGCCCGCTTCCACGCTGCTGCTCCGGTGGCCCAGCGTGCCGCCTTTGCCCCCGCTGTCTCCGAGATCGACCAGGAAGGCAACCCGCTGCTCCACTCGGCGGCCTTCATGATCGCCGACCAGGCCACCGGCAACGTGCTGCTCGAAAAGAACTCCGACGCCGTGCTGCCAATTGCCTCGATCACCAAGCTGATGACCGCCATGGTCGTGCTGGACGCGCGCCTCAATCTGGGTGAGATCCTCACCATCGGCCAGGAAGACGTGGACACCCTGCGGGGCAGCAGCTCCCACGTGCCCGTTGGCACCGATCTGACCCGTGAAGACATGCTGCGTCTGGCGCTGATGTCGTCCGAGAACCGTGCCGCGTCGTCTCTGGCCCGTCACTACCCGGGCGGCCTGCCGGCCTTCGTGGCGGCCATGAACCGCAAGGCCGCGTCGCTGGGCCTGCGCGAGACCCGTTTCTCCGACAGCACCGGCCTCAACTCCGCCAACGTGTCGAGCGCCCGCGATCTGGTCAAGATGGTGTCCGCCGCGTCGCGCTATCCGCTGATCCGCGAGTTTTCCACCACCGCCAATTACGTGGTGTCGCTCAATGGCCGTCAGCGCCAGTTCAACAACACCAACGCGCTGGTGAGCAGCCCCGACTGGCAGATCGGTGTTTCCAAAACCGGCTTCATCAACGAATCCGGCAAGTGCCTGGTGATGCAGGCCTGGCTGCTCAACAAGCCGATGATCATCGTGCTGCTGGATTCCTTCGGCCGCTTCACCCGCGTGGCGGACGCCCAGCGGGTCAAGCGCTGGCTCGAGAGTGCTGCCGTGCAGCAGAAGGTGGCGGCCAACGGCCGTGGCCCGTCGACCTGAGCGGGAAGTTGCCTCAAACAAAACGGGCGCCAGATGGCGCCCGTTTTGTTTTGCCTGAGCAACTGATGACGAATCAGCGGTTCGGCGGCATGTAGCCCAAGGCGCGACTGATCTCGTCGGCGGTTTCGCGGATCAGCGGGGCGCGGTCCGGGTCAAAGCGTTCGGACGGCGTGGACAGCGACAGGCCAGCGATGAGCTCGCCGCTGTCGTCGCGGATGCCGGCGGCGATGCAGCGCACGCCGGTTTCGACCTCGTCCATGTCGAAAGCCACGCCGTGACGGCGCACCTTGTCGAGCTCCTTCTCGAGGCCCTGCAGGGTGGTGATCGAGGTGGCGGTGGACGACGGCAGGCCAGTGCGCTTGGCGTACTCCTTGACCTTCTGGGCGCCGTCTTCCACCAGGAACAGCTTGCCGGTGGCGGTGGTGTGCAGCGGCGCCCGGGCGCCGACGATGTGCACCACACGCACTGCCGATTTGCCGCTGGAGGTTCGCTCGATGTAGACGATCTCGTCGCCAGCGCGGATGCCCAGGTTGACGCTCTCGCCGGTGGCGGCGTGGAGCTTGAGCATCGCCGACATGGCGGTTTCGCGCAGGGAGATGCGGGATTTGACCAGACTGCCCAGTTCGAGCAGGCGGATGCCGAGGCGATACACGCCGGCGTCGCTGCGTTCGACAAAGCCGCTGCTGGTCATCGCGCCGAGGATGCGGTGGGCGGTGGACGAGTGCAGGCCGGTTTCGAGGGCGAGCTGCTTGAGCGGCACCGGATCGGGGTGCTCGGCGAGGACGTCGAGCAACTTCATCATGCGCTCGATGACCTGGATGGGATTCTTCGCGGTTTCTGGCGTGGACAAAGCGTTTTCTGCGTGGGTCGTCAGGGATGGCGAATGGTAGCGCAGTCGTGTTGATTTCGCCTAGTGAAATGCTGCGCTGCGAAACCGGGCCTAAAGGCGGATCGAGAACGGCGTGAAATCGGTGTTCACGTCGTAGTGGTCCTCATGCTCGGCGCGCTTGAGGAAGGCCACGATCTTGTAGGTGAGCGGGGTGAACAGCACTTCGACAGCCACCTTGGAGACGAACTGGGTGAGCATGATCCCCGGCAGCAGCTCGTTGGGAATGAGGCCGGAATTCCAGAAGGCGATGGGGTAGAAGAGCGCCGAATCCACCCCTTCGCCGACGATGGTCGAGCCGATCGTGCGCTGCCAGAGGTGGCGCCCGTTGTTCTTCACCTTCATGTGGGCGAGCACGAAGGAATTGACGAATTCGCCACAGAAAAACGCGCACAGCGACGCGCCGACGATCCGCCAGGTGGAGCCGAAGGCGATCTCGTAGGCGGGCTGGTTGGTCCAGCCGGGGGCGGGCGGGAGCGCCACGATGACGGCGGCCATCACCGAGGCGAAGATCATCGCCGCAAAGCCGGCCCAGATCACCCGCCGGGCGCGGGCGTAGCCATACACCTCGGTGAGCACGTCGCCGAAGATGTACGAGACCGGGAAGAACAGCACGCCGGCGCCGAAGGTGACCGGGCCCCAGCCGGGCAGCTCGAGCTGCGCCGCCTTGGCGGGGCCGATCAGGTTGGAGCACAGATACACCGCCACGAAGGCAGCCATCACGAACTCGTAGTAGCGGTACTGGCGGTTCGGGTCGGGCTGGAGGTGGGGTCCGGGGGTGGGCATCGCGGGTGGCTTCAGCCGATCAGCAGATGACCGGCGGCGCGTACCAGGATGCCGACCACCGCGCCGAGGGCGGCGGGCTTCCAGACATCCGCCACGCGACGGCCGGCGGAGATCAGCACGGCCACGCCGGGGATGTCCAGCGGGTGGATCAGCAGCCCGGCGCTGGCGCCGTTGAGGGTGGCCGCGCTGGCCGTGCCGGCCCGCAGCATCTCGTCCATCACGCCCATCATCGCGGTGCCACCGGCGAGAAACTTGGTGAGGGTGGGCAGGATCAGGGCTGGATCGGCGCCCACCGCCAGGAGCGCCGGCGACAGCCACAGGGTGAGCGCATCCAGCGCCCCCAGCCGGCGCAGGGCCAGCACCACGGTGAGCGACAGCACCAGCATCGGGATCGAGCCGACGGCGATCTTGAAGGCTTCGGCACCGGCCCGGTTGATGACGTCAAGAATGCCCTTGGCGCTGTCGGCCACCGGGTGCTGGAGGGTTTCGTCGAGGGTGTGCTCGGTGGCGGACAGCTGGCGGCCGAAGACGTAGTACGTGGCTGCTGCGGCGACGAGCCCGCCGACCATCGACCAGGCCAGCACGATGCCGAAGTGCAGCCCCATCGCCGCCAGCGGCATCGACACGTTGGCCTGGGCCATGGCCATCACCATCGCCAGCGTGGCGGCCAGGTGACGGCTGGAGGTGCCGCGCTGATCCATCATCGCCAGGGTGGCGACCGGCGCGGCAAAGCTGACGAAGTTGATCTGCACGGCGGCGAACACCCCCAGCCCGGTCAGGCCGAAGGGGC